>JAZFRG010000291.1:0-4932 GCA_036445535.1 Sphingomonadales bacterium | reverse complement strand
CAAACAATTCCGGTGATTGACTGAAAGCATAGGCCACAAACTGTCCGGCCCAGGAATGCCCCGCGAAAACCCGACGGCCATTGGTTCTGAATTTCTTGCTGACAAAGGGGATGAGTTCATCTTCAATGAAGGCCAGAAATTTACCGCCATTGCCAAACACCTCTTTGCCGTCTGGCTTCACACTATTGAAGTGCGGCAGAAAATCCATTCCCCGGTTAATATTATGGATTGCTATCACAATCACCTCAGGCGTCATTAGTGCCTCATGGTATTCGCCTGCCGTTTTTGCTGCGATTTCGTCAGTTTCATGATCTCCATCGAGCATATAGAGGACCTGATAGCCCTCTTTGCTGTCTGGATCATAATTTTCCGGTAAATGAACGGTAATTTCTCTGGTTTCCTGCAAAATTTCAGACTTGATGCTGAAATTATCCTGCTGTGCCAGGGCCGACGGGGCGGCTACCGCTCCGGAAACCAGACAGAACAGAATTGCTCTTACAAATGATGTGCTGAACTTAAACATAATTTTCTCCTTATTTGAGGCTAACAAAAGCCTACCGTGGGTTATGGCTTGGGCCTGAGCGTCTCAATAATCTGCGCATCCACCCAAAATATATCCACATTTTCTGCTATAGATCTATGAAAGAAAAGATATTTTCCGTCTGGTGTTACGCTCGCTGACGCTTCCCAGGCTTCTGTGTTTATCTTGTCCCCCAGGTTAATAGCGGCACCCCATGACCCATCTTGCTGACGAAAACTGATATAGATGTCAGAATCACCAAATCCGCCGTCTCTTCTGCCATCCCACATAATAAAGGATTCATCTGGCGCAATGAAGGGGTGGGCATTGTATCTTCCGGTGTTAATCTCTTTGCTGAGCGGTCTTGGTTCTTCACGTTTGCCGTCTATCAATCGTGAATAACGAATAACACCATCTCCATCATCTGAACCTGCCTCGTCAAAAACATAGGTTCCTTTAGAAGAAGCCGTAAGGCGCATGATGCGGATGTCTTCGAAAGATGAGCCAAGACTTTTTATCTCTGACAATCCAGCCTCAGAACGCTCCATATATCGCCCGCCCAAGTGTATGGTCTTACCATCAGGAGCGATGAAGGGTTGCCCCACCCTGGGCGACACAACTGACTCGCGCCATCGATTATTTTTATATTGAAACACAACAAATGAAGATTTTTCATATTTGCCACCGTTCCTAATGAGGTAGAACTCTTTCATGTCGGGTGTGAAGACACCACTATATTCAAAATGCTCTGTCGAAACAATACCAGGAGCAAAAACTTCAGGAATTGAGCCTGGTGGCTTTTGGTCAAGATAGGGACCTTCGGGGATGGGAAGCCCATCCTGGCTATGGCTGCCGCTACTAATAATCAGCACAGAAAGCAGCAGAGTGATAATATAAACATGTTTCATAATTTACTCTCTTTCCAAGTCTGATAACCATTTGATACTGCGCACAACCATCACCGGAAAAGCTGTTCCGTGGTTAGCACCTTCAATCACCGCCAGCGGCTGTATTGATAAACTTGCATAATTTCTGCTTTTCAGCTTCGATATAAAATCTTCAATCGGCCCAATGTAAGTCTTCTCGAGTGCGCCAACGGCTATAAAAACATTGGCGTTCAGGTCCTTGCGTTTTAGAGCCAGATTAGCTTCGAGTTCAGAAATATATCGCCCGCCGCCCCCGCCGAGTGCCGGGCTGCCAAAAATATAATTTTTAAAGGTATTTGGTTGTGCCACTAATATATAGGCACCAAACAGCCCACCAAGCGAATAGCCAAAATAGGTGCGCTGGTCAGGATCGGTTCGATAGGTATTTTCCACATAGGTGAATACATCGTTGCGAATGAAAGCCAGGTGATTACTGGCTTCCCCTCTTTGACGATCCGTGTTTTGTGACGGCGTTAAGGTGTAATCCCGAAACCGGCTGTCATGGGCTCTTGCATCTTTTAAATCTTTTTGCCAGGAAATTCCGACCAAAATAACATTGTTCATCAGGTATTCAGTGGAACCGGATAACATTTCCACATGCCACATCGCATCAGTAAAATAAACCACAGGATATTTTACATCGTTATTTTCTGAGTATCCCTCTGGCAGTTTAATATAAAGTTCATATTGCCTGTCAGACTGGGTATCCTGGATAGGTATGACCTGTACTCTAGGTAATTCTAAAGATTTTTGCTCACTAGCCTCAACTGTTGTGAAAGGCAGTAAAAACAAAAAAACTAAAATTAAACTCTTCTTCATATTCATGAATTTATCTCTTCGTATAACGCTATATTGCAATTAATGATGGTAAATTTATCCAGAGCGACACCCCCGCGCTTTAGGAGCCACCCTCTGGCTCCCAACCGCTCTCCAATGCAATTAGCCGGTGCAATGCGCAATGAAATTGCGGTGAAACGTTCTAACCAAGAGACGAAACAAAAGTTTATATATTGAACTGGCCAATGGCCGTTCACCGCGCGATCCCGCGATATAAGAATGATCCATGATGGGCATGTCTTTGAAAGGTGACCAAGGTGGAAAACCGGATTGATGGGCTGAGCCATGAGATTAAAAATCTCAACACCCGGATGGCCGACACGGCCCTGTACCATGAAGACCCGGCAGGATTTATTGGCTTGCAAAAAAAGCTCGGTGAAAAAACCAAATTGGTTGAAGCGGCGGAAGTTAGGTGGGCCGGCCTTCAGCAAGAATGGGATCAAAAAAGCAGCTAAAAATTAAAAGGGGTTTGCATTTTCCCACAATTTCTCGATAAAATTGGGGCATTTTTTTGAGGGAATTAAGTGGAAGAAGGTGGCCGGGTAGACCAATTTTAATAACTTTTTAAATTTTTTAGGAGAAGTTCACAGGGCGAATATAAAATTGAACCTTTTTCCTGGCAAAAGGGACTTATTAACTAGGAAACAACCGAAAATTTCAAGAGCGGGCTTGTTTCCCATAGGAGTTTGGTATCAAATCAGGAATATGGCGGATAATTCGAATAAATTACACAGCCTGAAAATCAACCGGGGGGATGAAAACGTAAATGCCTCGGACGGCTCTAACCTAACCAAGATTATAGGTTTTGGTGGCCTTGGGATTGCCGCTGCCATCGCGCTTTGGTTTTTTTGGCCAGGTGAAAAAGAAACGCCTGAAAACCTGACGGTTGCAAACGCCCAAACTACAGAAACCACCCCCCCCAGCCAAAGCCAGGGGGCGGGGGTCCCCTCCGCGCAAATTTTAAATGCCTCGGGGTATATTACAGCCCGTCGCAAGGCTACTGTTTCGGCAGAAATTACCGGTCGTATCGTTGAGGTTCTGATCGAGGAGGGAACGGTTGTTGAGGAAGGCCAGATTGTTGCCCGGCTGGATGACACCTTAGCTCAGGTTGATCTGGATCTGGCCAAGGCAAGTGTCCGCTCAGCCGAAGCCCGCATAACCGAAATTTCAGCCAACCTGAAAGAAGCCAAGCGGGTCCTGGCCAGGACCGAAGAGTTAATCAAATCCCAGAACGCCAGCCAGGCCGCGCTGACCAAGGCCCAGGCCGGGGTTGATACCCTGCAATCTTCCTATGAACGCGCCGGGGTTGATATAGAAATTGCCAAGCTTCAAGTCGCCCGCCAACAGGAAACGGTGGACAAACACGTAATCCGGGCACCCTTTGCTGGCGTGGTTGTTGCTAAAAACGCCCAACCGGGCGAAATGATTTCACCGGTTTCAGCTGGTGGAGGGTTTACCCGAACCGGCATTTGTACGCTTGTTGACATGGACAGTCTGGAAATTGAAGTCGACGTAAATGAAAGCTACATTGGTCGGGTTTTTGCCGGCCAAAAGGTAACCGCTAATCTGGATTCTTATCCCGATTGGGATATCCCGGCAGAGGTAATTGCCGTTGTCCCCACTGCCAACCGCGACAAAGCAACGGTTAAGGTACGCATTGGGCTGGGTGTGAAAGACTCCAGAATTTTACCAGATATGGGGGTAAAGGTTGCCTTTTTACGGGAACCAGAATAGGTAATAGCCGGGGCAAAAATAAAATTAAATTGAGAAAATTGTATGACCAATCAGCCGCTCATTAAACTTGAGAGTGTTTCCAAACACTACCTTAAAAACAAGATGTCCATAGACATTTTTGACGATCTGGATTTGGTTTTTAAAGAAAAAGAGTTTGTTGCCGTTATGGGCCCTTCAGGGTCCGGCAAAACAACCTTGTTGAATTTAATAGGCGGCATTGACCGGCCAACCTCCGGCACCATCAATTTTGGCGGCGAGTTTATTGACCGCTTCTCAGAAAACCAGCTATCCAAATGGCGGGCCGCAAACATTGGCTTTATTTTCCAGTTTTATAATTTGATGCCGATGCTGACCGCCTCGCAAAATGTCGAGCTTCCTTTGCTGTTGACAAGATTAAGCAAATCCCAGCGCAAAGACCATGTCAAAACCGCCCTTTCCATCGTCGGGCTGGACGACCGAACCAAGTTTTATCCGCGCGAAATGTCTGGCGGGCAACAACAACGCGTCGCCATAGCCCGGGCCATTGTCTCAGACCCTACAGTTTTGCTGTGTGATGAACCCACCGGCGACCTTGACCGCGAGACCGCAGAAGAAATTCTGAAAATTCTCCAACTTCTGGTCAAGAATTTCGGCAAAACGATTATAATGGTGACCCATGACCCTGAAGCCGCCAAATTTGCCAACCGGGCGCTTCATTTGGATAAGGGCAAGTTTTTCGAAGGCAAAAGGTAATGACCTACTTTCGACTTTTGCGAAAAAATTTAACCCGCAAAAAATTGCGGCTAGTTCTGACTGTTTTTTCTATTTTCACGGCCTTTCTTATTTTTGGAGTTTTAAAAACCTTCGATAAGGCTTTGAATGCCGGCGTTGAACTGGCCGACGCAAACCGGCTTATAACCATGAGCAAAATCAGCC
>JAZFRG010000290.1:0-5636 GCA_036445535.1 Sphingomonadales bacterium | reverse complement strand
CGGCAACCGTTCCCCAGGCTATCAGCAAGGCTAAAAGCCCGGCCGCAACAAAATAGGTTGGCGAAAGCGGGATCCGGTAAACGAAATTATTAAGCCAATCGTTCAGGAAATACCAAGCCACCGGTAACGCCAGAACATTGGCCAAAACTACTGGTTTTGAAAATTGCCAGGCCAGCATTTGCACCAAATTCCGGATTGAAGCCCCAAAGACCTTCCTGATCCCGATTTCCTTGGTCCGGCGCTGGGTGGAAAAGGCCGCCAGGGCAAAAAGCCCCATGCTGGAAATTATAATAGCCAGCAGGGCAAAGCCCGAAAATGTCATGACCTGTCGCTCTTCATCGGCGTATTGTCTGGTAACCAGATCTTCCAGAATAACCGCATTAAAGGGGACCGAAGGGATAAGCTCACCCCAGATCACTTCAATTTCTGATAATAGCGTTTGCGGATCAGAACCCTGGTAAAGAACCGTCATGTCATCAAACATCGACTCAAAACTGAAATAAACCGTTGGCAACCCTTCGAAGTGGGCCGACCGGAAGCTGACATCCGGGACCACGCCGACAACCGTCATCAATCCGCCGTTCCTGAACATCTGGGTCGATAGAACCTCCCCAATCGCATCTTCCGGGTTTTCAAATCCCAACCTTTTTGCGGCGCTGACGTTAATAATTGCCGCGCCGGCTGCCCCTGAATCAGGGTCCGGTCTGAACATCCGATCATTGCCAAACTCTTCTGAAAAGGTTCGGCCAACAATGGGTTCAATGCCATAAATTTCAAAAAATCCGTAATCGGGAACGATGTAATTCAGGATTTGATTACCGCTTTCCTGCTCTTTACCAAGAACCGTAAATCCGGTGTTGTTTTCGTTGTTGTCGGTGGGCACATCGGATGAGCGGACGACATCTAGGACCCCGGGAATTTCCTTGAGCCGGGTTTGCAGGGTGGTTTGCATTTCCGTGGCACCGCTGCGGCCCAGGCTTCTGATGATCAGACGGTTATCGCTTTCATAACCCAGGTCCACCGACTTGGCGAAATCGGTTTGGGAATAGGTCACCGCCGTTGCAGTTATTAGCGCAATCGAGATTGAAAACTGGAAAACCACCAAGACGTTTTTCAAGCGCGCCGAACCCTTACTCTCGGTGCTTTGGTTCGCCCTTAGAACCTTGGCAGGGCGAATGTTGGCAATACTAAGCGCCGGGTAGGATCCGCCGAACAAACCGGCTGCCATTGAGATTAAAAGAAGTTCAAATAAAACGCTGCCTTTTCCAAAAAGCACAAGCGAGAGATCCAAGCCAAGGAAATTGTTGTACCAGGGCAAGGTAAGTTCCACGAGGCCAATGGCAAAACCCAGAGCCAGGAAACTGGCAATCACCGCTTCGCCTAA
This sequence comes from Sphingomonadales bacterium, assembly GCA_036445535.1. Taxonomy (GTDB): domain Bacteria; phylum Pseudomonadota; class Alphaproteobacteria; order Sphingomonadales; family SMXR01; genus SMXR01. The sequence goes on along the minus strand of JAZFRG010000290.1, from coordinate 4,252 downwards.
AAACTGCTGGGCAATTTGGCGGCGCCCAGCGCCCATAACCTTCCTGAGGCTTACTTCGCGGGATCTTTGAATAAACCGGGCAGTGGCCAGATTAATAAAATTAATGGTCGCAATTCCTAAAATAAGAAAAGCAATTAACAAAAACCCTATGGTCAGTGTTTTATCCCCCAGGGGTTTAATATCGCCGCCATCACCTGCCTGAAATTTGGCATTTAGGTGAATATCCTTTATTGGCATCAGGGATAGGGTAATCAGTTCAGATTGATTAATCCCAAATTGTTCGAACGTTTGGTCATTGCCAGGAATGACGTTATCCTCAAACCAATCAAGGCGATCGCTGATTTGCTCCGGTCTGACTCCTTCCCGGAGTTTGAAATAGTTAAAGTTATTAACCGAAGTCCAACTTTCAAAAAGATTTTGCTGGTTGGTAAACCGGCTTTCTTCAATCAGGATTAATGACCGAAAATTAAAATGGGAATTGTCCGGGGTTTCGGCCATGACCCCGGTGACCACAAAATCAATACTTTCATTGTCAGCACCAAAACAGCAAACAGTAAGCGTTTTTCCCATCGCGGTTTCTTGGCCAAAATATCTCTCGGCCGTATCCTCAGAAAGAATAATATTGTTGTTGGTTGAAAGCGCGGTATCCCGGTTTCCTTCCAGAAGGGGGAAATCAAAAACCCCGAAAAATCCCGGATCTACCATTGTCATGGGTTGATCAAAAACTGCGCCATCCTTGAATACCCTGGGAACAGCATAAAAAAGTCTGGTGGCGCTTTCCACTTCCGGGAAATTGTCCTGAAAGGCCCGGTGCATTGGCCCAGAAGATCGGGTCGTTCTAAAAGGATCGCGACCGGGAATATCAAAGGTCGAATGAAGCCGGTAAATCCGCTCATGGTCCGGAACCCATTCATCATAACTGGTTTCCTCATTCACAAATAAAAGGATAAGAATGGTCGCCGCCAGCCCAATCGCCAGGCCGCCAATGTTAATAACTGAAAACAACTTGTTTTTGATCAGGTTCCTGATCGCAATCGTGAAGTAGTTCTTAAACATTTCTTCCTCCTTTATTCGTAAAGTAAAGATTCTCCTTTATTCGGAATTTAATGAAATAACCGGATTTTTGCGAGCGGCCCTGGCAGCCTGGGTGCCCACCGTAGCCCAGGCGATGAAAAAAGCGACCACCGCGGCAGCAATGAAAACCCATGAATTGCCGACCAATGAAATGCGGTAGGCAAATCCATTAAGCCAGTCGAACATTGCCCAAACAGAAGCAAAAATTCCCAGGGGAGCTGCAATGACTACTAATTTGGAAAATTGCCAGGTCAACAACCCTATAATGTCACGAACCCGGGCACCTAATACTTTCCTGATTCCAATTTCCTTAGTCCGACGCTTAGCCATATGGCCAGCCAGGCCATATAAACCAAGGCTGGCAACAAAAATCGCAAAACCAGCAAAGATGGCGAACAAATCCCCTTGGCGATCGGCCTCACGGTAAAGAGCTGCATATTCGTCTTCCAGAAAAGAAGGGGCTAGGGCAACACCGGGCAACAGGTTATTCCATAACTGCCCTATTCCAGCCAGAACTGCATCCTGCTCACCCTTTTCGAAGTCAACCAGAATGTAGCCCCAGGTGTTATACGTGACATAGAATACGGTTGGTTTAATTGTGGAATAGAGTGAATCTAGATGGGTATCGGAGGCTACCCCAACGATAGTTACAAGGGTATCGCCCCTTGAATCCGGCATGGTAATTATTTTCCCAACCGCTTCTTCAGGGTTGTTAAAGCCCAGAAGCGTGATCCCGGTTTCATTCAGGACAGCGCCGCGGGTAATGGGCTTGGTTACATCCTCCGGGGCATTTCTAAAATCAACCGGGCGTGCCGCATCAAACCACCGACCGGCCAGGGGTTCTTGATCCAGCAAATTAAAAAAGTTGGGATCGATAAAAACCGTTGAAAAAAGTTCCGCCTGGTCTCTGGTAGCATCCGGAGGCACCAGAGAGACCAAAGGTCCATCGGTCATTGGCAGAGGTGAATTGATTTGGGCAACCTTATTGACCCCCTGAATCCGGCCAAACTGTTCTTTTAACGCCCCGGCTACCGAGGCAGCGCGATCATCATTTACTGGAATTGACAGCTTGCCCTGGGGTGAGAAACCAATATCAACCGTGCGCACAAATTGGGTTTGAATATAGACCACACTTGTTGCTGCTATCAGCGCAATTGCAACCGAAAACTGGAAAACTACAAGGGAATTTCTGAACCATGGTTTTGCCTCATTTCCTGCCTGCCTTGACCGCAAAACAGCAGACGGTCGAAACCCTGAAAGAACCAACGCCGGGTAGGCCCCACCAATTAGCCCGGTAAGAAGTACCAGTCCGAAAAGTCCAAGGGCTAAGATAGGCTCAGCAAGGGAGCTTAGGGTTAATTCCATCCCAAGAAAACTATTATAAAATGGCATGGCCAGCTCTGCCAGGCCAAGAGCTAGGATAAAAGCAATTAAGCTGGTGAAGATTGCTTCCCCAAGGAACTGGCGGATGACCTGTTTTCGGCTAGCCCCTAAAACTTTACGCATACTCACTTCGCGGGCACGTTTTAACGCCTGTGCGGTAGCCAAATTGGTAAAGTTAATCGCAGCTAGGGCAAGGATCATAAACGCAATTATGGCGAAGGTGACCACCGTTTTAATCTCACTGACAGGCATTTCATGGTTAGTTTTTCCCGAATAAAGGTGGATATCTGTGATCGCGATCAAATTGAAGAACATTAAGTCGGCGGGGGGCAAGTCAGTCCAGATCAATGTAATGTTCCGTTCAGCAAAACCTTTCTGGTCGGTCTCCAGGATGTTGAGATCAAAACCGGGCCCTACTTTGATATAGGTATGTACTGAGTCGCTGCCCCAGTGGTCAGTCACATAATATTGGCTTTCAGGATTTGGATTAAAAAGTGTGATAAAATCCGTATCAAAATGGGTGTTGCCAGGAATGTTTTTGAAAACGGCAACCACCACATGGTCAACCGCGCCGTTGAGGGTTAGTACCTCGCCCACGGCAGGACGATCGCCGAAATACTTCTTGGCCATGTCCTCGGATATGGCAATTCCATTTTGGGACTTTGAAAATTCTTCTTTAGACCCAAGTTCTATTGGCAAGTCAAAAACTTCAAAGAAACTGGGATCTGCCAAAAATACACTTTCATTAAATTGGTTTTCCCCCTGGCGAACCGTAAAGGAACGAGGGGTTAAACGCACTGCAGCCTCAATGCCACCGTAATCCTTAACCAACGCTTGCGCCAAGGGGCTGGGGCTTTTGGCAGTTATTATAGGCTCATGGCCTGGATTAACTTCGGAATATTCAACCTTATAAATTTGATCGGCCCCGGGAAGCCAGCGGTCATAACTGAGCTCATAAATAACAAACAACCCGATCAACATTGAGGTTGCCAAACCAATCGCCAGCCCGCCGATATTGGTAAAGGAATAAAGCTTGTTCCTGAGTAAATTTCTAAACGCGGTCGTTATGTAATTTTTAAACATTTATTGTCCCTACTCGTAATGCAATGAATCGACAGGTTTTGAATTGGCGGCGCGGTAAGCATTCGCCCCAACAGTAACCCAGGCCAGCAAAAGGCTAAACACACCCCCAAAAAGAAAAACCAGGTAGAAGGAAATTTCCTCGCTTATTGGATCGGCAAAAAATGACAATAATTCATTTTGAGCAAAATATGCCGCTGGCAGGGCAAAAACGAGCGCCCAAATCACCGGTCTTGAAAATTGAAAGGTAAGCAACCTGACAATCCTTGAGGTTGAAGCGCCAAAGGTTTTCCTGATCCCTACCTCGCGAATACGCCGTTCGGCCATAAAGGCTGACAACCCGAAAAGTCCAATAGTGGCAATTAAAAGCGCCATTAACGAAAATCCTAAAAGGGCATTGCTAATTCCTGAAAAAATAGCAAAGACATCATCAAAAGCTGCATCCAGGGAACTCTTTAGAATGGGAAATTCTGGCAAGACCTGGTTCCACGCTGTTTCAACCCCGGCGTCTGCTTGAGCTTGCTGAGCAGGGTCATATTTAATCAAAATGTTGCTAAACTGGCTTGGTTCAACCCGATAAATAAAGGGTTTTAATTTGTTGTGAAAGGCTAAAAAATTGGCATCTTCGGCAACTCCAGCAATCACAAGTGGAGAACTTTCTTCGCCTGATGTGTATTGGTAAATTGTTTGGCCAATAGCCTTATCAGGTGTTTCC
>JAZFRG010000289.1:0-5428 GCA_036445535.1 Sphingomonadales bacterium | reverse complement strand
TAAGCATGGAAGAAAAAACGGCCCTCATCGCCTTCCTTAAACTTTAAATCAGCGCCCGCTTCGGCGTGGCCCTTGATGGCCCTGACCCAACCCATTTTTGAGCAAATGACAGTAATCGCCTCTCTCTCAACCATGCTCTCAAAGGGGATTACCTCGGCTGTTGGGGCATCGGAGAAGGTGGTACGGCGCGCGCCCAATTCTGTTTTTGGTCCAAATTTTTCCTGAAGGCCTTCAACTTCCTCTGAAATTTCCTGCCATTTCAATTGGTCATTTTTCAAAAGATCTTCCAGCGCTTCGCGCTCATTGGTTAGCGCCGTGTGTTCTTTGCGGATTTCCATTTCTTCTAATTTACGCAAGGAACGAAGCCGCATATTTAGAATTGCCTCGGCCTGGTTTTCGGTTAGAGAAAAGGTTTTAATCAGCGCTTCTTTGGGGTGATCTTCTTCACGGACGATACGGATAACTTCATCCAGGTTCAGATAAACAATCAGATAGCCTTCCAAAAGTTCCATCCGTCGGATGACCTTCTCCAAGCGAAAATGGCTGCGCCGCTCAAGAACCTCAAACCGGTGATCAAGAAAAGCATCTAAAGCTTCCCTTAGGGTCAAAACCTTGGGCACACGGTTTTTATCCAGAACATTGAGATTAAGCGAGATTCGGACCTCAAGATCGGTCAAACGAAACAACGTTTCCATTAAAGAGGCGGCATCTACGTTTCTGGACCTGGGCTCAAGGACGATCCGGACCTGTTCATCAGATTCGTCCTGGATATTGGAAAGAACCGGCAGTTTTTTATCGTTAATCAGATCGGCAATGCGCTCGATCAATTTGGATTTTTGAACCTGGTAAGGAATTTCTGAAATGGCAATCTGGTAATTGCCCCGCCCCAGCTCTTCTTTTTTCCATCGGGCGCGCAGCCGGAACGATCCCCTGCCGGTTTCGTAAGCCTTTAAAATATTCTCGAACGGTTCAACAACAATGCCGCCAGTGGGAAAATCGGGGCCTTTTATTTTTTCCACGATTTGCCGGTCGGAGAGATTTTTCCTAATCCCTAAGCGCAGATTGATCAGCATCGTCAGCGCGTCACAAAGCTCAGCCGCATTATGGGGCGGGATCGAGGTTGCCATACCCACCGCAATGCCGGTGGCACCATTGGCCAGCAAATTCGGGAACCCGGCCGGAAGCACCACCGGTTCTTCATCTTCCCCATCGTAGGTTTCCCTGAAATCAACGCACTCTTCAGAAAGGCCATCCATAAGAAGCTTGGCAACTTCGGTCAGGCGCGCTTCGGTGTACCGCATCGCTGCCGCATTATCGCCGTCAACGTTGCCAAAATTTCCCTGGCCATCGACCAGCGGATACCTGACCGCAAAATCCTGCGCCAGCCTAACCAGCGCGTCATAAACCGACTGATCGCCGTGGGGATGGTATTTACCGATGACGTCACCGATCACCCGGGCGCACTTTTTAAAGCCCATTTCGGGGTCCAGTTTCAATAGTCGCATGGCGTATAAAAGGCGCCGGTGAACGGGTTTTAAGCCATCCCTGACATCGGGCAATGAGCGCGCCATAATGGTTGATAAGGCATAGGCCAGGTACCTGTCACCCAGCGCCCCGGCAAAGGGGGTATCAATAATGTTGCCTTCTGGAATATCGCGCTTGCTCATAACGCTGAATATAACACGCTAATAAATTTCCGCCACTGGATATGGCGGCTATTTTATTGAAAAATAACTCAAAAGACGGTCCCGAGCGGTCATGACCCCCCGGTTTTCGCCGTGCAAAACGTGGCCGGAAATAAAATGCCCGGTCAGCCTTAGCCCGGCCAGAATATCCGCCTCGGTTGGGACTTCATTGGTGGTTAGGAAGGATGGTAAAATAAGAAGCTTTTCCTTATAAGGAGCGCCCGCTTCCAGGCTAACCGCACGGCCAGTGTTGGGCGAAACGTAGGTTAAATTCTGGGTCTCGCCCGTGCCAGCGCATTTTTCCAGATCAAGGCCGAAACCTGATAGTTTTAACAGAAGGCACTCAAGATGAACTAGCTCAGCGCCCCATTCAGGTTTGGCCGCCTCCCCGGTGAGAAGGGTCAGGAAAACAAGCGTTTCATTGTATATTTTATCCGCTGCTTCGCGCTCAGGAAGAGCGGCCATCAAAAGGGCAGTGGTGGCATTCAAGGCCGCTAGTCGGTCGGGGGATGAAAACAGACCAGGGGCTAAGGATTTTACCAACTCGGCGCGAAAGCTTCCAAGGTGCTCCTCAAGCCTACCCCGCCAGGTTACCTGGACTTGGTTGCCGGGCTGCAAAACCGGGCGCTGGCGCCGCGAAGAGCCGCCCCGCACATAACCGCTGGCCAGGCCATTTTCTTTTGTCAGGACGGTCAAGACAGCATGGCCCTCACCGTGTTTACGGGCACCCAAGACTATAGCTTGATCTTGCCACTCCATCGTTAGAACTCCTTAATCCACAAAATCAAGGCCAATTTCGCGGTAATGAAATGGCCGCTCAGACCAATGGGGGCTAACTTTGACAAACAGGAACAAATGAACCTTTCGGCCAAACACTTCGGTCATTTCTGCCCGCGCTGCTTCGCCAATTTTTTTTAACATCTGGCCTTTTTTACCGATGATCATCGCCTTATGACCATCGCGTTCAACCAAGATGTTTTGTTCGATCCGGACGCTGCCGTCCCGGCGTTCCTGCCACTGGGTGGTCTCCACCGCCACCTGGTAGGGAATTTCCTGGTGAAGATTTAGAAAAACCTGCTCCCGGACAATCTCGGAGGCCAAAAACCGTAAGGAAACATCCGTCATTTGATCTTCGGGGTAAAGCCATGGGCCCCCCGGCACCAAGGCCGCCAAATGGTCAAAAAAATCATCGACGCCATCGCCGGTCAGGGCCGAAATCATAAAGGTTTCGCTAAAATCTCCCTTTTCATTCAGCTCGGACGCCATCGCCAAAAGCTTGTCGCGGCGCATGTGATCTATTTTGTTCAAAACCAGTATGGCCTGAACTTTTCTTTTTTTTAGGTCTTCAACCAGGTCCAAAACTTTCCTCGACAAGCCTGCCTGGGCATCGACCAGAAGCGCCGTGATTTCAGCATCCCTGACCCCCTTCCAGGCGGCGTCGACCATGGCCCGCTCCAGCCTGCGTTTGGTATCGCGGAATATGCCCGGGGTATCGATAAAGACAATTTGTGAATTTCCCCGAAGGGTGATTCCGGTGATGCGGTTTCGGGTGGTCTGAACTTTGTGGGTTACGATGGCAATTTTTTGCCCGACAAGGGTATTAATAAGTGTTGATTTTCCGGCATTTGGCGCCCCCACCAGGGCCACAAACCCGGCTCTTGTTCCCTGGTCTTTCATTTGGCAAGCTCAAGAAGTTTTTCGGCTGCCCGGGTTTCCGCAATTTGCTTTGAGGAACCCTTGGCGCTGGCCTCGCCCAGACCTTCAACGCTGACTTTAATGGTAAAGAAAGGCGCGTGATCGGGGCCGGTTCGCTCAACTATTTCATAAAGGGGTAAGGGTTGACCACGGCCCTGGGCCCATTCCTGGAGGCCGGATTTGGGGTCTTTGGCGGCGGTCTTATCCTCCAGGGTATCGCCCCAGGCACCCGTTATGAAATCGCGGGCCTTTTTAAAGCCACCATCAACAAACAGCGCCCCGATAAGCGCTTCTAAGACATCGGAAAGAATCGAGAGGCTTTCCCGGCCCCCTGTTTTTTCGGTGGTGTCCGTCATCCTGATAATCGGTGAAAGGCTTAAGCTTAGAGCAATCGAGGCCAGGGTTTCTTTTCTGACAAGGGCGGCAAACCGCCTCGATAACTGGCCCTCGGAATCGTTTGTAAAGCGCTCAAAAATCAACCCGGATATTACTACACCCAAAACCCGGTCGCCCAGAAATTCAAGGCGTTGGTAACTTTTCTCTCCTTCAAGCGAGGGGTGGGTAATGGCTTCAAATAAAAGGGGTTTTTCCTTAAAGGAATGGCCGAGGATTTGCTCCAGGGTTTTAAGGGTTTTCGGATCTAAAGCAGGGCCTGAACTCATTAATATGATCCCTTCAGCGGGAGCGAATTTTGGCAGGGAACAGAAGACAAGTCGAAGGAATATCGGAAATATTTCAAGATTTGTCGACGCAATCCCCGGCAAAATGCGCCCCGTCCAAAGGATGTTGAAAGGAATATCAAGTGCCGTGTCAATTCGCCTTGAAAAGGGGCCCACCCTTGTCTGCGCCGATTTCCTTGCACTTGATATTCCTTTCCAAACTGAAGGTGATCAAATTAATGAGTTCAGGCCCTAACCATCCTCAGGGTTCAGGCCACTTAATAACCTGTCCCAACGGGTTGCCCCAGGCCATTTCCAAACCTGCCAAAGCCTGGCATTGCCATCGGTCGACCAGAAAATAAAGTCGGCTCTGCCAACGATATTTTCCTTGGGCACAAACCCTACCCCAATGGTAGACGGGACACGGCTATCCTGGGAATTATCGCGGTTATCCCCCATCATGAAATAATGGCCCTCGGGAACCAGGAATTCCCGGGTGTTGTCGCGCCCTCCGTAAGGTTCCAAATCAAGAACGGTGTAGCTAACCCCATTGGGAAGCGTTTCCCGGTATTGGGGATAGTTACAAAAGGCAACGCCCTCCTCATCCCGGGTTAAATAATTATTGCGGCCATAGCAGGTCATGTAATAGGAGGCCTCAAAAACAAAATCTTCAATGCGCTCTTTTTTGACAATCTCATTGTTGATAAACAAAATCCCATTGATCATCTGGATGCGGTCGCCCGGAAGGCCAATTACACGTTTGATATAATCGGTTTTACCATCGCGGGGCAGTTTAAAAACCGCAACGTCACCGCGTTCAATATCGCTTTGAAGGATTCGCCCGTCAAAAAGATCCGCCGAAAATGGCAACGAATGACGGCTATAGCCGTAACTCATTTTTGAAACAAAAATATAATCCCCGGTCATTAAGGTCGGCAGCATCGATTCGGAAGGAATATTAAAAGGCTCGTAAAAAAAGGTCCGGAAAACGGTGGCGATTAAAAAGGCCGCAAGAACAACTTTTATAAGCTCCTTGCCAAAATCAACCGCAGTTTCTTTTTGCTTTTCATCTTTCTCAGGCGCCTTGTCGGCTGCTTCTTTTACTTTTGTCACAAAATCATCCTTTTTAGGTTTTCGGCACTAAGCCTATTTGCCCCCACTTTGTCAACCGCTTAGCCCACCGCTTAGTCCTTTGAATGAGCGGTAATTAAGACAATCGCCTGGGCCCAGGGGTGGTCATCGGTTAGTGAAAGCTCAATCCGAGCAATCATGCCCTCAGGCGTTAGGTCCTCAAGCCGCTTTTTAGCGCCACCTGTGAGTTCTATCGTAGGTTTTCCAGAGGGTAAATTAACCACCCCCATGTTAATCCAATGGACGCCGGCGCGGATT
>JAZFRG010000288.1:0-2893 GCA_036445535.1 Sphingomonadales bacterium | reverse complement strand
GCCTGATATGTTGCTCGCGGGTCGACAAGGTTAAAACAAAGCCCCGGGCACCGTCTTCATCAACGGTCTCCCCGCACAGACGGCCTGGCATTTGTCTTAAGAATTTTTCACGGGTCGCAAAAAGCCCCAAATATGGACCGCCAAAATTCAGGCCCCCACCAATAGACTGGCCCTCAGCCACGACAATATCAGCACCCATTTCGCCGGGTGATTTTATCGCTCCTAATGAAATAACCTCGGTTACAACAACGATTAATAGCGCGCCTTTTTCATGAACTTTATCGGCCAGGGTTGAGAGGTCATGGACATGGCCAAAAACGTCCGGGTTTTGAACCACAACGCAACAAGAATCATCGTCGAGGTGGCGTTCAATTCGCTCAAAATCCTCCTCTGGGTTTTCCGGACAAGGTTTTAGATCGTCCATTGTTTCATCGGTGAACTGGGTCACAGTTTTGGCCACATCCAGGTAATGGCCATGCAGGTTGCCCGATATAATTGCTTTATGCTTTTTGGTAACGCGGCGGGCCATTAAAATCGCCTCGGCACAGCCGGTTGAGCCGTCATACAGCGAAGCATTGGCAACTTCCATGCCGGTTAAAAGCCCAACCTGGGTTTGGAATTCAAAAAGGTATTGCAGCGTACCCTGGCTAATCTCAGGCTGGTAAGGGGTGTAGGAGGTTAAAAACTCACCGCGCTGGATAAGGTGGTCGACACTAGCCGGAACGTGGTGGCGGTAAGCCCCACAGCCAACAAAAAAAGGTCCGGAAAAAGCCGCCTTGTTTTTAGAAGCCAAATCCTGAAAATGCCTCTCCACCTGAAGCTCGCTGGCGTTATTTGGCAAGCCAATGGGTGCTTTCAGGCGGGCAGCCTTGGGCACATCTTTATAAAGATCGTCCACAGATGCGACGCCAATTTTATCGAGCATCGCTTTGCGGTCATCTGGGGTAAGCGGCAAATAACGCATTAGGAAAGGCTCTCCACAAATTCTTTGTAAGCTGCCTCATCCATCAGCGCATCAAGCTCTGAGGGGTCTGAGAGTTTAATTTTAAAAAACCATCCCTCATCGGTTGGCGAAGTATTCACCAGTGATGGATCTGCGGCCAGTGCTTCATTGGTTTCAGTTATTTCTCCGGAAACCGGGGCGTAAAGCTCACTCGCCGCCTTGACAGATTCGACCACCGCAACATCATCGCCCTTTGAAAAAGTAGCGCCCACGTCGGGAACTTCGACAAAAACGATATCGCCGAGTGAGCCTTGCGCGTAGTCAGTAATGCCAACCGTCCCGGTATCCCCTTCAACGCTGACCCATTCGTGATCTTTTGAAAATTTAGTGGTAGCCATTTACCCCTCCTTTTTAACGTTTGTAACTTTTTTTATAAAACGGTAGCTGGGCAACAACGGCTGGGAGAATTTTACTCCTCACATTCAGGCCAACTTCCGTGCCAATTTCTGAAAATTCCGTCCCTAAATAGCCCATAGCAACCGGGCCGCCAAAACTGGGGCCATAGCCGCCGCTGGTGATCACCCCAATTTTGGTGCCATTTGTGGCCACGACCTCAGTGCCTTCTCTGGCGGGAGCCCGGGTTAGGGGTTTGATGCCAACCCGTTTACGCGTCGCGCCCTCTTTGAGCTCTTTCATAATCCGTGAAGCACCAGGAAAATCACCAACTTCGCGCCGCGCTTTTGCCAACGCCCAAACCAGGCCACCTTCAACCGGCGATGTGGTCTCATTCAAATCATGACCATAAAGGCAAAGGCCGGCCTCAAGCCTAAGCGAATCGCGGGCACCCAGGCCAATCGGTTCAACCTCGTCAAAGGAAAGCAATTTACGGGCCAGTTTTTCTGCGCCCTCTTCAGGCACCGAGATTTCATAGCCATCCTCGCCAGTATAACCTGAGCGGCTGATAAAGCATTCGAACCCCTCGAGATTTGCGATCCCGGAGGTCATAAAGGTCAAATCTGCGGCCCCAGGCCAAAGGGTTGATAAAACCATTTCGGCTTTTGGGCCTTGAAGGGCAAGAAGCGCGCGGTCATTTAAAATTTCCAAGCGGGCTTCGCCGCCAAGTTTTGCAGAAATATGGGAAAAATCTGCTTCTTTGCAGGCCGCGTTCACAACCAGGTAAAGGGTGTTATCCTTTGCCGCAAAGCGGGTCGCCATCAAATCATCCATGATGCCGCCATCTTCATTTAGGAAAAGGGTATAGCGGAGTTTGTTGTCCCCAAGACCTGCGATGTTTCCAGGAACCAGTTTTTCAAAGGTCTTGCCAATGTCCTCATCCGTGAGGCCGGTCAGGAAAACCTGGCCCATGTGCGAAACATCAAAAAGGCCAGCACTTTCACGGGTAAAAAGGTGTTCCTTCAAAACCCCCAAGGGATATTGAACCGGCATGGCATAACCGGCAAACGGCACCATTTTTCCCCCTAATTCTTCATGCAGGGAAAAGAGCGGCGTTTTTAAAATATTTTCAGGTGTAGTCATTTAACAGTTCTCGCGACATTCACTTCTGGATGAGAATTACCTCATCCTTGAAGCCCCCTCTGTCACGGAACCTGAGAGAATTCACCTTATAAGTTAAGGCTTACCCCTTCGGTGAGGCCATTTGGCCTGCTTTCCAGAGTACCCTGAAGTTTTTTGCGGTCCTTTGGCCTGAGAGTTTCCGGGGCGGTTGCTCCTTCGGCGCCGATTATCGAATCGGTCTCTCCCGCAAAAACCGGCACAAAACCTGGAATTTTTGGCTTGCGCAGGGTTGGTTGCCACCCAGTGGCGTTGGCCAGCGATCATAGTCTGGATTAAGGTTTAGTCAAGCTAGGGTTCGGACCCTAGCGAACGACGTTAAATCGCAATTCCTCAGCCGTGACTTCAAAGCCGATCAGAACCTCGTAATCGTAGCGC
>JAZFRG010000287.1:0-4429 GCA_036445535.1 Sphingomonadales bacterium | reverse complement strand
TCTGGTGACGACGCTAACCAAACGCATGGCCGAGGATTTAACCGAATACCTCCACGAAAACGGCATCCGGGTCCGGTATATGCATTCTGACATCGACACCTTGGAGCGCATCGAAATTCTCCGTGATCTCAGGCTCGGCGCCTTTGATGTTCTGGTGGGGATTAACCTTCTCCGTGAGGGTTTGGACATCCCCGAATGCGGACTGGTTGCTATTCTGGATGCCGATAAGGAGGGCTTTTTGCGCTCAGAAACCTCGCTGGTGCAGACCATCGGCCGGGCGTCGCGTAACGTCGAAGGCCGGGTCATCCTATATGCCGATAAAATTACCGGATCCATGGAACGCGCCCTTGCCGAGACCAACCGGCGGCGGGAAAAGCAGACCGCCTATAATTTGGAACACGGTATTACCCCGGAAAGCATCAAGAAAAATATTGGTGATATTTTGGGGGGTGTTGCCGAGGGCGATCACTATACCGTTGGCACCGGCGATGATGAATTTAACCACCGGGTTGGCCATAACTTAAAGGCCCACCTGGCGGAGCTTTTAAAACGCATGAAAGAGGCAGCGGGCAATCTGGAATTTGAGGAAGCCGCAAGGCTCCGCGATGAAATCCGCCGCCTTGAAGCATCCGAGCTTGGGCTCGGCACCACCGTCAAATTTGCCAAGGGTCAGAAACCTAGATCAACCGGCGGCCGCGGCGGCACCAGGACCAAAAAAAGCAAAAGTTCTAAGAAGGCTTTTTAATTTCCCCCAGTTTGACTCAAATCAATTTAAAAACCCCATTTTTCCGCTAATTTCCGGTTGACTTAATTTTGATAATGATTATTAGTAGCACAATTGTTGCGAATCGTTCTCAATTTTAACCAAAACGGTTCGGTTTGCCGGAATTTATATTAGGAGAATAAAGTGTCAAAACTGACAAAGATTATTTTAGCCGCGTTCGCCGTATTCGCGATTGTGTTTGCCACCCTGCCCCTGGATGCCAGCGCCGCTGACAAACCGGTTTTCACCCTCATCATCAAGGATCATAAATTTGAGCCTGAAATTTTGCGGGTTCCTGCCGGGGTAAAATTTAAGCTGATTGTCCATAACCAGGACCCGACCCCGGAAGAGTTTGAAAGTTTTGAGCTAAACCGCGAAAAAATCATCGGCGGCGGGCGCAAGGCGACCATTTTTATCGGCCCCTTAAAGCCCGGCGAATACCCGTTTTTTGGTGAGTTCAATATGGACACTGCCCTCGGCACCATCATTGCCGAATAGCCGGAAAGCCCATTAGAAAGTATTTGTTATGGAAGCCGCTCTGCTCATTGTTTTTCGGGAAGTTTTGGAAGCCGCTTTAATCGTTGGTATCATTGCCGCGGTAACCAAAGGCATGCCCGGGCGCAAGCGCTGGATCTCAGGCGGCATCCTGGCGGGCCTAGCCGGTGCCTTGATCGTCGCCTTTTTTGCTAACCAGATCGCCGACCTGGCCGAAGGTGTTGGTCAGGAAATCTTTAACGCCAGCGTTTTGTTTGCAGCCGTCCTGCTGCTCAGCTGGCACAACGTCTGGATGGCTAAGCACGGTAAAGAAATTGCCAATCACGTTGGCAGGGTTGGCAGCAAAGTCAAAGATGGTGCTGAGCCGATGTATGCGCTTGCTACCGTGGTCGGCGTTGCGATCCTCCGCGAGGGTTCAGAAATTGTTCTTTTTCTAAATGGTTTATCTGCCATGGGCAGCGGGGCTACGGATATGGCCATTGGGTCTTTCCTGGGGCTGCTTGCCGGCGCAGCGCTAGGGCTGGTGCTTTATTTTGGGCTTTTAAAAATTCCGCTTCGTTATTTCTTTTCAGCCACAAGCTGGATGATTTTATTGGTGGCCGCAGGGATGGCTGCCAATGGGGCAAATTTCCTGAACCAGGCCGATGTTTTACCGGCCCTTGGCTACGGTATCTGGGATACCAGTTGGCTTTTATCAGACCAGGGGTTCCTGGGTGAAATTCTACATGTCCTGGTTGGCTATTCCGCCCAGCCGTCAGGCATTCAAATTCTGTTCTATTTTTCAACAATTTTAATCGTAGGAAGTTTAATGTTTATGACCAATAAAAAAATGGCTGCCGAACACGCCAAATCGGCCGCTAAAAAAGTTGCTATCGCCATTCTGGCGCTCGGTCTTGGCACCACTGTATTTTCCAACCCATCAGAAGCCGGCGTCCTGAAGGTTTATTCTCCGATCGTCGAAAAGGGTGAGCTGGAGCTTGAAATTTTCGGGGTGCTTGAGGATGATAACACCGCCGGGATAAAATATGAGGTCGGCGTTGGCGTCACAGACCGGTGGTTTACATCGGTTTTTTTTGAAACCGTGAAAAACCCCGGCAGCTTTTATGATGGCCGCTACATCGCCACCGAAAATATCATCCAGTTAACCGAACAGGGCCAATACTTTATCGATGTCGGGGTTTATCTTGAATATAAGGTCGCGCTTGATGGCGGCAGGCCCGATAAATTCGAAGGTAAAATCTTGCTCGAAAAATCCACCCGCCACTTTGTCCATACCTTGAACATTATTTTTGAAAATGAAATTGGCCCAAACGCCAGCAATGGCACCGACCTGGAATACGCCTGGCAAAGCCTTTACCGGCTCAAGCCCTCATTTGAGTTCGGCCTGCAGGGGTTTGGCAAGTTCGGGAAAATTCATAACTTTCTTCCCTCGATGGCCCAACGCCACCAGATCGGCCCAGCCTTTCGCGGCAAGCAACGTTTGGGAAGGAAAACCTTTTTTGCCTATGAAGCGGGTTACATGATCGGCCTGACCAAGGGATCCAAGAACGTTTTCCGCTGGCTCGTGGAGCTGGAATTTTACTTTTAAGTCTCTACACTTTTAGAAAAATTTGAAAAGCTCGGCTCCCCCCGCCGGGCTTTTTTTTGTTCACAACATTAAACCCCCTTAATTATGTTCTTGTTATGTTCTTGATGTCAAGGTACCATGGAAACATGAGGCTGGTTGATGGAAACTGGGATTTAAAGGGCACGATGGTGCCGAGCGGGGCGCGCCGCGGCCGGGCAGCAGTTAGCAACTCAACGGGCCGCTTCGAAGCGGAAAAGAGGTCTGGTTTTGATGATGGCTGGGGGGTTAAGGGTGAAACTGACCGCGTTTTTAAAACCCAAGTGTTCAAGGAAGTTCCGCGAAAAATAATAACCACAAATAAGTCGCCCGATATACCCTTTGACCGCTCAATCAATCCTTATAGGGGGTGTGAGCACGGCTGTATTTACTGCTTTGCCAGGCCCAGCCACGCCTATCTTGGCTATTCACCGGGGCTTGATTTTGAAACCAAGCTTTTTTACAAACCCGACGCCGCAATACTTTTGGAACGGGAACTTCGCAACAAACACTATAAATGCGCCCCAATAGCCATTGGCACCAACACCGACCCGTACCAACCAATTGAGCGATCAAGACGGGTTATGCAAAGCATTTTGCAAGTTTTAAGTGACTTTCATCACCCCCTGACCATTGTCACCAAATCGGCCTTAATTTTGAGAGATATTGAAATTCTTAAAAGCCTTGCCCAGCGAAATTTAGTTCATGTTTCCCTATCCGTCACTTCACTCGACCATAAACTCGCCCGCCGGATGGAACCCCGGGCGGCAACCCCAAAAAGAAGGTTAGCGGTTTTAAAAACACTTTCTGAGGCGGGCATTCCAACCGGGGTAATGGTCGCCCCAATTATTCCAACTTTGAATGACCATGAAATTGAAGACATTTTAATCGCGTCAAAAAAAGCCGGGGTTACCAGTGCGGTGTTTATTTTCATGCGCCTACCCCTGGAGATAAAAGATCTTTTCGAAGAATGGCTGGAGGAAAATTACCCGGACCGTAAATCGAGGGTTTTGAACCATTTAAGATCGATTAAGGGCGGGCGCCTGAACAACCCAAACTTTTTTGATCGCTTTAAAGGACAAGGACCCTATGCAGAAATTGTCCGCGAACGATTTCACGGCACTTGCCGACGCTTGGGCCTGAGTAACCGGGAAGATGGGCTTGATTGTACCCGGTTTAATCCGCCCCCCTTAAAAGGTGAACAAATGGATTTGTTCACAGGATAGTGATTGATTAGTTATTAATGTTAATCTAGAGTCCATTTATAAGAGCCAGTTATAAGGCTTGGTATACGACAGAGAGGAAGGATAGGCCTGTGCCCAATCCTAAACGGGATAATCTCCGTTCTTTAATAGGCAACCCTTGCCTATTCCCTTATGACCTGGATGAACAATCCGGGAAATTGGTTTTTGTAGCCACCGACCGGGATAAACTTTCGGGGGCTTATTTCCTTGACGTGCGTGAATCATTTTTTTCCATCCAATGTGAAAAAAGACAAAACTTGGAGGACCTAAAACCCTTTTTATAGGAAAAGCCTTCCCCAAAAGACCCCTGGAATTTTATTTTTC
>JAZFRG010000286.1:0-2128 GCA_036445535.1 Sphingomonadales bacterium | reverse complement strand
AGTTGGCATTTTTTAGCAAAAAGGCAGATAAAACCTATCAGGCCTTGCTTATCAGCCTTGTTTTGCTGATACTACTTCCTGGTTTTGTTGAGGGAATGTTTTGGGCCAATCGTTTGCTCGATTTAGGTTTATTTGGGGTTTTCATTTTTGGCGCCCTTACTGTCAAAACCGAAAAAAGGCTTTTTCTGCCCCTTATCTTTTTTGCTGGTCTGGCAATAATAACCAGGGGGGTTTTGTGGTTTATTGAAGAAGTTTGGGTTGCTAGCGCTTACCTCTTTTCAACTGGAACGTTCCTTTTGTTTATCCTTTTTGTTTTTAGCCGGGATGTTTTTCTTACTAAAAAAATAGACGCCAACATTATTTATGGATCCGTCTGTATTTATTTCTTTTTTGGGACCTTAATGGCCATTGTCTATATGACAATAGTGGTTTTAAATCCTGGGGCTTTTGCGTTTCCTTTCGAGCCTTCTGAAAACGCTTCTTCAATTGAAATAAGTCAACTTCGAAACCTGTTTTATTACAGTTTTGTCACCCAGACGACCCTCGGTTTTGGGGACATCACCCCGGTAGCGCCGATTGCCAAAAATCTTTCCATCCTTCAGGCCATAACAGGCCAGTTATATATCGCTATCCTAATTGCCCGCTTGATGGGCCTTTATCTGGTGCAAAAAAAATAGTTATTTTGTTCCTTTTAAGGTCATAAACAAAGAGAGTCCGGTTAAAATGAAAAAGAAGTCAAGCCCTGGTCCCAAACTGAAAAAAGGTGTTTATCACGCCCCTTGGGAAAAGAGTTTCGACAAAATTCTCACGCCCTTTGAAGAATTTATTCACCTTGAGACCACCAGTGGCTTTCTGCTGATGGGGATGGCCGTCCTTGCCTTGGTGCTTGCAAACGGGCCGCTGTCCTTGGCCTACGAAAATGTTGTGCATACCCTGATCAGCCTCAACATCGGCGGCTGGAAGCTGGAAATGACCCTGCACCATTGGATAAATGATGGCCTGATGGCGCTGTTTTTCTTTGTCGTCGGGCTGGAGTTGAAACGTGAATTGTTGGTTGGGGAGCTGGCGAAACCGCGTAATGCCGTCCTGCCCATCGGGGCCGCGATTGGTGGCATGGTGGTGCCCGCCTTGATCTATTTCGCCATCAACCCTGGGGGCAGCGCGGCGGCTGGATGGGGGATCCCCATGGCCACCGATATTGCTTTCGCGATTGGCGTCCTGGCCTTGTTGGCGAGCCGGGTACCCAAGGCCCTGATTACCTTCCTGGTGGCTCTGGCGATTGTCGATGATCTGGGTGCGGTGATGGTGATTGCGGTATTTTATACCGACACCATTTCGCTCGGCCCCCTGGTGGCTACCGGCGGTCTCTTTGCCTTGCTGTTGGCTTTCAATTTGATTGGTATTCGCAATTCTATACCCTATTTTATTGTCGCGGTAGTGATGTGGTTCGCCTTGCAGCAATCTGGTGTGCACGCCACCCTGGCTGGCATTTTGGGGGCTTTATCGGTTCCCGCAATACCAAAATACGACCCGGCACGGTTTAGTGAGCGGGTCAAGGGCCTGATGAGGCGTTTTGATGCCAGCCACCAACCTGGGAAAAGCATCATGACCAATATCGAGTTACGGGCCGTGGTCCAGGCCCTGGAAATCGGTGTGCACAGGGTTGAAGCCCCGTTGCAGCGACTGGAACATGTCTGGCACATGCCGGTCGCCTACCTGGTAATTCCAATTTTCGCCCTAGCCAACGCCGGCATCCCGCTGGAATTTGGCTCGCTGGGGGAAACCCTGGCCCATCCGGTGGTCCTCGGGGTGTCCCTGGGTCTGCTCTTGGGAAAGTTCATTGGTATCACCGGGGCAAGCTGGCTGGTCCTGAAACTTGGTGTCGCAGAATTACCAAAGGATACCAGGTTTACCCAGATCGCCGGTGTGTCACTGCTGGCCGGGATTGGTTTCACCATGTCCATCTTTGTCGCCCAACTCGGTTTCGAGAGCGACGAAAATTTACTGCTTATGGCCAAAACAGGCATTCTTGCCGCCTCTCTGCTGGCGGGCGTGGCTGGTTTCATCTGGCTCTATCTGGTTAGTAAGCCGGGAGAGCTGAAGGGCTAGGTTCTGGTACCTGGATTGC
>JAZFRG010000285.1:0-9437 GCA_036445535.1 Sphingomonadales bacterium | reverse complement strand
CTAAAAAGTGGTTCAATCTTGTTAATTCTTGAGCCGTGGTCGCCGTGGAAAATCAGGACCGTGTTCTCGTATAACCCAAGTCCCTTCAGGCGCTCCACAAGTTCACCCATCAGTTTGTTTGTGCACTTAACCTGCTGCCAATAATGGGCATAGCGAACGTCTCGCGTGGTTTCAGAATTTCCATCAAACGGGTTGCCGGAAAACCGGTGCATAACCCATTTTGAGATCGGCAGGGGCTGGCACGCGCTATCCACCAGGTAGGGGTAGTGTGGTAACAGCATATGCAAGAAATAAGCATCCCCGGGCTGGGCAGCTTCCAACGAGGCGCTAAGCTTGTTCAATTCGTCCATCGCCCCTAGCGCAAAGGGGAAATGAAAATCAAGGGCTTTATAACCTGAAATATCACCCGCCGCCTGGTCGTCCCCACGGTTCAAGGCGAGCCGGCCAATTTCTTTAAACCAGGTATAATAATTCAGAAACGACAGATAAACGTTGCCAATTATAACCGCCCGGTCCTGCGTGGAAACCGGGAATTTTCTTAAGACCGAAAGATCTTTGTATTTATACTTATTGCACGTAACGTCCTCAAATTTTCCAACCTTGCAAAAATTTAGATACTCGTTGGAAAATACGTGGAGCTGGAAGCCCCGGTCCCTGAGATAAGAAAAATAGGCATTGTTTGAGAGATCATAAAATTTACTTTTCATAATCTCGGTCATGATGTCTTGATCAAAGGCCGGTTTAAAATTCACCAAATGGCCAAGGGAAAGCGTGCTTTTGAAAAATTGGCTATAGGCATTAGGGAACACGTTAAAACCATTTTCCAAATACCCGGCCGTCATTTCGTCAATTTCGGACTGGGCAATAGGGGCGGCATTTTCCAAGGCCCTGATGCCACCAAATTCATCCAAAACAATATGAATTAGAATGGGTAACGAAGAACCATTATCCGAAACAGCTTTTTTCGGGGGTTCAACCGGTGCCGCGCTGGAAAAAAAGAACCCCGCCGCAGTCGAGACATTTATGACCACAAAAACCACAAGCAAGGTTTGGCCAGCGACCTTTCTAAACTTAAGAATTAACCAGGCCAAAAGCGCTACAGAAGCAAGGTTGATCAGGACATGCTGGATATAATGGGTGGCCCAGTA
Source organism: Sphingomonadales bacterium (assembly GCA_036445535.1). GTDB lineage: Bacteria > Pseudomonadota > Alphaproteobacteria > Sphingomonadales > SMXR01 > SMXR01. The sequence continues at coordinate 8,289 of JAZFRG010000285.1, read as the reverse complement.
CCAGTAGAGTTGGAAATCAATAAACATGATGACAAAAATCGCCACCAGAACGGCAGAGAACTTTCGTCCACTTTTTAGGATTAAAAGGCCGACAATTGCCCCAAAGACCCCAATAAAACCGGCAACAATCAGGGATTCAGGATTAAGGGGGCTGTAATTATCTGAGATCAGTAAATTAAAAAAGGGGGCCAACAAGGCCAGGACCGGGATGAAGGCTTCCCACCTTTTACCCTTTTGGTAGCTTGAAATTTCAACCCCCATTAAACCAATCCCCCTGGGTTATATTTTATACCAATATAAGGTTCTTCCCGATTTCGAACACACCAGTTTTTTTACTATTTTTGCCCGTGCGCCTAGGTATTTTTCAAAGTCATCTGCGGTGTAATCAGAAAAGATATCTTCTCTTAAAGCCAAAAGGCTTTTAACCATATCATCGTTTTTGGGGACAAATTCGATCACCCCGGTTGGTGCCATCCTGACCAACCAGTCGATCACTTGGCTTAAGGGAATATTGCCAGCAATCGCCAAATGGTGCACTAGCGCCAGGGCCAAAAGCCCACCTGCCGGGCCGCGCCCCGCCATGCCTTCGCGCTCAGCCTGATTCCAGCCCTGGTTGGGCGAAACGTTCCCGAGATTCATATAAAGCGGTAACAGCGGGTGGTTGAATTTTTCCGCCCGTTGGCAAGCTTTGGCAAGCGCCCCCAAATCACTGTCAAAGCCAACCACGTACCCAGCACCCGCGGTTATCGCCGCCTCGGAATAAGCCCCGGTATTACACCCTAAATCCCAAAGGATTTCCGGTTTGGTCTTTTTGGCGAAGGCTTGAATAAAAGCAATTTTGGCCTTTTCCTCTTCGCTGTCATAGGAATGATCAACATCATAGTTTTGCCATTCACTGGCCGCTTTACTTCCGAGCTTCAATTTGGAGATTAGTTTTTTCATACTCTCAAGGTTGGCTTGGAAAATTTCCCTTTTCAGTTTGATTTTTTTCAAGCCCTCGGCACTGTCGCCTTTGGCAAGCCCCTGCCCTTTGGTCTGGAATAAATTTTGCAAAATGACATGCTTGAAAACCCCTGGCGAAAACCGTTTGGAAAAAGGGATTAATTTTGCCATTGAGGCAAGGGGGATGCCTCCCAATTCACCACGGTACCAGCTGTGGTAGGGAAAATTGAAGGTTGCGGCCAGGATAAGCGGGAATAAAAATTGTTCACAAAATTGCCGGTAACCGACCCAAATTTCCCCCTCCACGTAGGGGACCAGTGAAAGTCGATCGATGAGGACCGGCCGAGACCCAATAAATTGGAAATTATAAGCCGAAGCATCCGATAGCGTTACCCCATGCTTTAACCCAAGAAGCATAATATCCAGTTGTAAAATCGCGGCTTTTCTTAACTGCTGAACTGGCCATTCGTAGGGGTAGGAAATAAAAGGAATTTTTTCATGCTCAAGCACGGTGTGTAAATTAGGTATTTTTGAACCAAACACCGTTTTGGAAACCTTTTTTGATGAAACTATTTGTCCCCGGCCCTCAAGTTTCGCAACCAGGCCGGATTTTTCAACAAAATCAAAATCATCCGCCGCTACCTTTGTAACGGTTCTGAATACCCGGTTGTTTTTAAGGAAAACCTGCCCGCCTGGATCACGAAAAGACCCGGCTACAGGATTGATTTTACTCATTAATTCCGGCTGCCGGTTTGGATTTTTCTGTCTCAACTTCGGGCTCGGGTTTATGCAGGCCCAATTTGACTTTTATTTTATGCCAATAAAGCTTACCAACCATTAAAGCCCCGGCGATACCCCCCAGAACAATCTGCAGAATCATAGCCCCAGTGCCTGGATCCAGATAGGCGTAGGCGGGTTTCAAATTAGCCCCGACCAGCAAAAACGTAAGCAAAATCCCGAATGAGAAATTTTTGGGCATGACGCGTTTATTGCAAAAAAAGGGCCTTTTAGCAAGGCCCTAAGCAAACCAATTGGGAGGGGGAAAAGTGGCGGGAGTGACGAGACTTGAACTCGCGGCCTCCGGCGTGACAGGCCGGCGCTCTAACCAACTGAGCTACACCCCCTAAAGGTGACGTTTCATTAAGCCAAGATATGGCTCAAGTCAACGCTATGTTTTGCGTTTTGAGTGGTGGGCGTTGACAGGCTCGAACTGCCGACCCCCTCGGTGTAAACGAGGTGCTCTACCAACTGAGCTAAACGCCCAAACGCGAAGGCCCTTATATAAGGTTTTACTGCTTTGTCCAGCCAAATTTATTTGTCGAGAATTTACAATTTATTTGGCTAAAAACGGAAAAAGGGAGGGTGCGAAAAAATCGCCCCTCCCCCCTTCAATTAGGTAAGAAGTCTTAGTTAACGGCTTCTTTAAGCGCTTTACCGGGTTTAAATTTAGGCCGGTTAGAAGCTTTAATCTGGATTGTTTCACCAGTCCTTGGGTTTTTACCAACGGTCGCTTTTCTATGGCCAACACTAAACGTGCCAAAACCAACCAAACGGCATTCTCCGCCGCCAGCAAGGGCGCCTTTTATGCCGTCAAAAACCGCGTCTACGTGTCTGGCTGCATCTGCTTTTGAAGAGCCGGTTGCGCTTGCCACTTGGGCAACTAGTTCATTTTTGTTCAACGTAAATCCCCCTTATAAGTTTTCCGTATGAAACCGGTGCCATTTATCAGCACCAACATGTTGCGTAGTCTACGCCCGAAACCACAAGTCTGTCAAAGGAAAAAACGGCAGAAACCTGCGGTTTTTAGCTAAATTCATGAAAATAAACACTATTTAGTGTGCGATTTCTGTAGAAGCACCGGTTTTTTGCTCCGTTGGCTTGGCTGGAACCTCCGCTTCATCCCATTCGATTGGCACCAAGGGCTGGACCAAAGCGTGCTTCAAAACCTCTTCAACATTACTTACCGGGATAATTTCCAGGTCCTTTTTGACCTTGTCGGGAATTTCCTCAAGGTTCTTTCTGTTTTCCTCGGGGATCAAAACCGTGGTGATGCCTCCCCTGACCGCTGCCAGAAGTTTCTCTTTCAATCCCCCGATGGGCAAAGCATGGCCCCTAAGGGTAACCTCACCGGTCATGGCAATGTCTTTTCTGACCGCAATTCCGGTTAAGGCTGAGACGATTGAGGAAACCATGGCAACCCCGGCAGAGGGCCCATCTTTGGGCGTTGCCCCTTCGGGCACATGAATGTGGATATCCTTGTTTTCAAAGACGGTTGGCTTGATGCCATACTCTAAACATCTGGAATGCACATAAGAACGCGCCGCCTGGATGCTCTCTTGCATGACATCGCCCAGCTTGCCGGTAATTTTGATCCGACCCTTGCCGGGCACCACCAATGCCTCAATGGATAAAAGCTCGCCGCCGACAGAGGTCCACGCCAGACCGGTGGTAACCCCTACCTGGTCATCAACTTCGGCCATGCCAAACGAGAAGCGCCTGACCCCGGCATACTGCTTCAAGTTCTGGCGGGTAACCCTAACCTTGGTTTTTTTGCCCTGAACAATTTGTTTAACCGCTTTACGAACCAGATTGGCAATTTCGCGCTCTAAATTACGCACCCCGGCTTCTCTGGAGTAATAGCGAATAATATCCCGAATAGCGCCTTCCGAGATCGCCCACTCTCCCTTCGTAAGGCCATGGTCCTTCATCTGCTTTTCAACCAGGTGGCGGCAGGCAATCTGGACCTTTTCGTCCTCGGTGTAGCCAGCCAGCTGGATAATTTCCATCCTATCGCGCAAGGGGCTTGGCATATTCAAAGTATTGGCGGTGGTCACAAACATTACGTTGGAGAGGTCGTAATCCACCTCAAGATAATGGTCGTTAAATTTGGAATTTTGTTCTGGATCCAACACTTCCAAAAGAGCACTGGAGGGATCGCCTCTGAAATCCTGGCCCATTTTGTCAATTTCATCCAACAGAAACAGCGGATTTGTCGACCCGGCTTTTTTCATGTTCTGCATGACCTTGCCGGGCAGCGAGCCGATATAGGTCTTCCGGTGGCCCCTGATTTCGGCCTCATCCCTGACCCCGCCCAGCGACATCCGGATATAGTTGCGCCCGGTAGCGCGCGCAATCGACTTGCCAAGTGAGGTTTTACCAACCCCAGGCGGGCCCACCAGACACAGGATAGGGCCGCGGATTTTATTGGTTTTGTGCTGGACCGCAAGGTATTCGATGATCCGTTCCTTAACCTTGTGGAGGCCGTAATGGTCTTCGTCCAAAATCTTTTCGGCCTTGTCGATCGATTTATTAACCCGGGTTTTGATGCCCCACGGCAGGGACAGGACCCAGTCGAGGTAATTTCGAACCACCGTGGCTTCGGCAGACATCGGCGACATGCTTTTAAGCTTTTTCAACTCGGCCTTACATTTTTCGGATGCCTCCTTGGAAAGCTTGGTCTTTTTAATCTTGTCTTCCAGCTCGGCAATTTCATCCTTGCCTTCTTCACCATCGCACAGTTCTTTTTGAATGGCTTTCATTTGCTCATTCAAATAATACTCGCGCTGGGTTTTCTCCATCTGGCGCTTAACCCGCCCGCGGATACGTTTTTCGACCTGAAGTACCGAAACCTCGGCTTCCATAAAGGCGTAAATTTTCTCGAGGCGTTCAGCGACTTCAAGGGTGGCGAGAAGATCCTGCTTGTCGGAAATCTTAAGGCCTAAGTGCGAGGCAATGGTGTCGGCCAGTTTGGTTGGCTCTTTAATCTGCATCGTCGAGGTCAGCACATCCGGAGAGACCTTTTTATTGAGCTTCACATAGTTTTCAAACTCAGAGGCTACTGAGCGCGACAGCGCCTCCATGTGGGTTGAATCCTGTTCTTTTTCCTCATGCAGGGCGGCCTTGGCCTCAAAGAAGTCTTCGCGGGGGGTATATTCTTCGATTCTAGCCCGGTTTAAGCCCTCAACCAGGACCTTGACGGTGCCATCGGGCAGTTTTAAAATCTGCAGGACGCTGGCGAGCGTCCCGGTGTCATATAAATCTTTGGGTTCCGGATCATCGTTACTGGCCTCTTTTTGGGTCAGCAGCATGATTTTCCGGTCGTCCTTCATAATGCTCTCAAGCGCCTTGACGGATTTCTCACGGCCGACAAAAAGCTGGACGATCATGTGGGGGAAAACCACAATGTCGCGAAGCGGCAGGACGGGATAAATATTTTCTTCCATGTTTTTTTATTCTCTTTTATCGCATAAATTTCAGGGGGATTTCGCAGCCACTCTCTAGGGGCCGCACATCCGGTTTGAACCTAGACTAATTGGTTCATCTTTCAAATGGTTTATTTTGAGAGGAGTGCAAGAGGGTAAGGGAGGATTCCATCCTTAAATTACTTTGTAAAAAGAATATCGATTAGGTTTTCTAATTTTTTCCCTAATTCCGTGGGAAGGTAATTTTCATCAAAACCATTTTTTTGAAGTTTGTCCCCACAAAGGTCTCTTAAATAATCAGCGTCCTCAAAAGTAAGAAATACCTCCTCTTTTTGTAACTTTTGTAAAAGGCTCTTGGGAACGTCAATGCTACTTAAAAGAAGATAAGTCTCCTTTTTTGAAAGTTTTAAGGTTTCTTTTTCCATTATTTTTTTTAACCCACTTCTACCAAGAGAAAATCAAATTAAAGGTAGTTCGGGAAAAAGCACAGAAATTAAGCAGGCTTCTTGGCCTTGGCGGCTTTTTCGGAATAGATGTAAAGCGGCTGCGCGTTGCCGATGACAACTTCGGCGTTGATGACCACCTCTTCGACGCCGTCAAGGCTTGGCAGTTCAAACATGGTATCCAGAAGGATTTGCTCAAGGATAGAGCGCAGCCCCCGGGCCCCGGTTTTCCAGGCCATGGCCTTTTTGGCGATTGCCTTATAGGCGTCTTTGGTGAAAACCAGCTGCACGCCTTCCATCTCAAAAAGCCGCGCATACTGTTTTATCAACGCGTTTTTGGGCTGGGTGAGAATTTTAACCAGAACCCCTTCATCGACATCATCAAGCGTTGCCAAAATCGGCAGGCGGCCAACAAATTCCGGGATCAGGCCAAATTTTAAAAGATCTTCAGGGCCAATGGATTTTAAAAGCTCACCTGTTTTACGCTCATCAGGCGCTTCGACCTTGGCACCAAAACCCATCGATTTGTCTTGCAAACGGTCCGAGATAATCTTCTCTAAGCCAGCAAAGGCACCGCCGCAGATAAACAGAATATTGGTGGTATCAACCTGCAAAAATTCCTGTTGGGGATGCTTTCTGCCGCCTTGCGGGGGGACCGAAGCAACCGTGCCTTCCATAATTTTGAGTAAGGCCTGCTGAACCCCTTCCCCTGAGACATCGCGGGTAATCGACGGGTTGTCAGATTTACGGGATACCTTATCGACTTCATCGATATAAACAATCCCGCGCTGGGCGCGCTCAACATTGTAATCGGCGGCCTGCAGAAGCTTTAAGATAATGTTTTCAACATCCTCACCAACGTAACCGGCTTCGGTCAGCGTGGTCGCATCGGCCATGGTGAAGGGAACGTCCAGGATCCGCGCCAGGGTTTGCGCCAGCAGCGTCTTGCCACAGCCGGTTGGACCTAAGAGCAGGATGTTGGATTTGGTAATCTCTACATCAGAGGTTTTGGTCTGGTGGTTCAGGCGTTTGTAGTGGTTATGAACGGCAACCGATAAAACCTTTTTCGCCCGGTCCTGGCCAATAACATAATCGTCCAAAACGTCCAGAATTTCCTGCGGGGTGGGAACCCCCTCACCGGCCTTGACGATGCCGGATTTTGATTCTTCCCGAATAATATCGGTACAAAGATCAACGCACTCATTACAGATAAAAACGGTCGGGCCCGCGATCAGTTTGTTGACCTCGTGCTGGGACTTGCCGCAAAACGAACAGTAAAGGGTCGACGACCCCTTGTCGTCTTTGCCGTCTTTAGTGCCGTTATCTTTTGCCATCAATTAGTTCCAAATACTTTAGTTTATTTATTGAATGCTTTAATCCTATCACAGGAATGGTTAGTAAATCCTTAAAATTGCCTTGGCCCTGACCACCGTTTTCACGCTAACCGGAAATGGTTTAAATTCACAATCAAAATTTCGGGAAATTTAAAAATTTATTTATTTAGCCCTTTTTTGGTTCATCGGGGCGCGAAGTTACCACTTCATCAATGATACCGAAGGCCTTGGCATCCTCGGGTGACAGGAAATAATCACGATCAAGCGCCTTTTCCACATCGGTAATTTTCTGACCGGTGTGGTGGACATAAATTTCGTTCAAACGCTTGCGTAAGTCCAGGATTTCCCTGGCATGAATTTCAATGTCTGAGGCCTGGCCCCTAACCCCGCCGTGGGGCTGGTGAACCATAATCCGGGCGTTGGGCAGCGCATAGCGCATCCCCGCTTCCCCGCCCGCGAGCAGTAGTGAGCCCATTGAAGCGGCCTGGCCAATACAGAGCGTGGCAATTTTCGGCTTGATGTATTGCATGGTATCGTAAATCGCCAGTCCAGCGGTAACAACCCCGCCTGGGGAATTGATATAAAAGGAAATGTCCTTTTTCGGGTTTTCGGCTTCAAGGTATAAAAGCTGGGCGGTAATTAAACTTGCTACGTAATCATCAACGCCGCCGGTCAGAAAAATAATTCGCTCCTTTAAGAGTCTGGAAAAAATATCAAAGGCGCGTTCACCCCGATTGGTCTGCTCGACCACCATGGGGACCAAGGTACTGGAGCGTTCAATATCAAATTCTGACATAGGGACCTCTTATTTCTTTTTAGCAGCCACTTTCTTGGCCGCTGTTTTTTGGGGCGCTGCCTTTTTAGCCGGGGCCTTCTTGGCGGCCGCTTTCTTGGGGGCAGCCTTTTTGGCCTTTTTAGCCGGTTTTTCTTCGGCTTCGTCCTCGTTTTCAAGCGCTTCGAAAGCCGCCTTCAGCTCATCCGTGGAAAGCTTCTTTACCGTAACTTTGGCGGTCTCTAGGATTAAATCAACTACCTTGTCTTCATAAACCGGAGCGCGGACATCAGCAACAGCCTGCTGGTTCTTCCGGTAATAGTCAAAGACCTCTTTTTCCTGGCCGGGGAAGCGCTTGGCTTCAAACATAATCTGCTGGTTGATCTCTTCCTGGCTTACGGTAACATTGTTGGAGCTGCCAATCTCGGCCAAAAGAAGACCAAGGCGAACCCGCCGTTCAGCAATATTTTTAAAGTCGTCCTGGTCGGCCTTGTCCTTGGGCTCGGTCAAAGTCTTGGCCTCATCTGCGGTCAGTTCGCCGTTTTGAACCAGATCCATTTTTATCTGCTCCCAAATCTGGGCGTATTCCTTGTCAA
>JAZFRG010000284.1:0-4794 GCA_036445535.1 Sphingomonadales bacterium | reverse complement strand
GTGGCAGTACCGATTTTCAGGGACTTCATGGCAGAGGCGCTGGAGCGCCGCAATGCGGTTCCGTTCCGGGTGCCGCCGGGGATCCGGCTAGTGCGGATCAATGCTGACACCGGGCTTTTGGCCAAACCCGGGGACAAAAACGTTATTCTGGAAGCCTTTATCCCGGGGACCGAACCTTTTGGCGAACAGCTGGTTCTGGACGGTCAGGGTTTTATTCGACTGGACGCAGAAACCGACACCACCGGAATTTATTAAAAGCACGATTTACTAAGCGCAACGTCTTCGCTACAAGGGCGTTTGCAAAGGACCAATTATGAAAGCCGAAGTCGAACAGGAAATTGAAGAACTCAAGCAGTCGATTGAGCTGCTGAGGAGGTATCTTTGACTGGGATGCAGCCCAGGCTCGTCTGGCAAAACTAAACGCCGCCGCCGATGATCCCAAGCTTTGGGATAACCCCGATAAAGCGCAGAAACTCTTGAAAGAACGCACCCGCCTGGATAATGCGCTGGCGGGCTGTGCCAAGCTTGATCACGATTTAACTGAAACCCTGGAGCTTTTAGAGCTTGCCGAGGAGGAGGGCGACGAGGACCTCATCAAGGAAGCTGAAGAAGCGCTCAAAGCCTTGCAGAAAAAAGCCAGGGACATGGAGTTTGAGAGCCTGTTTTCAGGCGAGGCCGATGGCAATGACGCCTACATGGAAATCCACGCTGGTGCCGGTGGCACCGAAAGCCAGGACTGGGCCGAAATGCTGTATCGGATGTATGTCCGCTGGGCCGAAAAGCACGGGCTAAATGTCGGCACCGTCCAGTATACGGCGGGCGAAGAGGCCGGGATCAAATCGGCCACGCTGGAAATTAAGGGCGAGGATGCCTACGGCTGGCTCAAGACCGAAAGCGGGGTGCATCGCCTGGTGCGGATTTCCCCCTTTGATTCCAATGCCCGGCGGCACACCAGTTTTGCCAGCGTCTGGGTGTACCCGGTGATCGATGATGCGATCGATATTGAAATTAATGAAAGCGACCTAAGGGTTGATACCTACCGGGCTTCGGGGGCTGGCGGCCAGCATGTCAACACCACCGACAGCGCGGTCCGGATTACCCATCTGCCCACCAAAATTGTTGTCCAGTGCCAGAACCAGCGCAGCCAGCACAAAAACCGCGCGACCGCGATGAAAATGCTAAAGGCCAGGCTTTATGAAGAAGAGATGCAAAAACGCGAGGACAAGGCCCAGGCCGAGGCCGCTGCCAAAACAGATATTGGCTGGGGGCACCAGATTAGATCTTATGTCCTGCAGCCCTACCAGATGGTCAAAGACCTAAGGACCGGCGTGGAATCGGGCAATCCGAGTGCGGTTCTGGACGGCGATCTCGATAAGTTCATGCTGGCGGCCCTGGCCGAGCGCATTACTGGCGAGGGCGGCGAGGTTGAGGATATTGAGTAACTATTCTTGCTCAGTTTCTGAGACTTCTTCCAGATGTAGATAGGTTATAGTAAGGTTCTTAATTTGATCATATTTGGCCACGAATCTATCAGCACTTATTGGATAATATCTTTGGTCTAAATTTGGCTGGTTTTCATTAAAACTTTTAGTTCCATGCTTCTTAAAATTATAATCATCTTTTAATTTTCGCCTAAAGACTGAACCTAAAACTATGAAATCCAATTGCCCTTTCTCTTTTAGGAAGAACTCCTCTAAAAGTCCGGTATAAATTACCACTCCATCGTCGGTATCCATTAAAAACGATACTAGTGTTGCATCGTGTGATAAACCCGTGTCGTATGCCAAAACAAAAAGATAGAACCAATTAGAATAGATTCCGAGCCCTTTAGATTTTCCACTTATAGCACGATTTTTAAGGAAAGACCGTAACCCCCATCCAAAAATTCCAGAAATTAAAGAAAGGCTAAAAAAGTATAAGATAATATAAGTATAACTGTTTCCAATTAAGGTTTGAATTACTTCTCTTTCGTATTGTCCAGGGTTAATTAAAAGGCCAAATACAAAATCAATATGGACTGTGAACCCTAATAAAGTTGCTCCATAAATCCATATAAAATGGCCTGCAACTGAAAATATTAACGCTATAATTACATCAGCTGAAAAGGGGTTTGGGTCAATTTTAGTGCTATCTTCTGTAGAAAAATAATAACGAAAAATGATTCCGGGAAGGATTAAGATTAAAAAGAGTAAGGCCGGAAAAGCTAAATTCATTTTAAAAGCCCTATGGCTTTATAACTCTTCCAGCTGGAACAACTCGAAATGTTCCTTCTTTAGTCTTGATGGTTGAAGTTCTACTATTGCCACTTCTCTGATTAGCTCCAGATACAAAAGCCCATCCAGATTCTTTTCTGGTTTTAGGATTAGCTAAAATTTCTCTAACTCTTGAACTCATTGCGGCTTTCATAGCTTTGTCCTTTGTTTGTTCTTTCTATATATACACTATTTTATTACTTTTTCCACAACTTTTAGTATTTACCAGAAATCAACCTTTCAAACTATCCCAAGGCCCGGTAATGGCTAATGTCATATGAGCGTCTTGCAAATTCACGAACAAGGTTGAGCCGTCGGGCGAAAAGCAAGCGCCGGCAAACTCCGAGCGGATATAATCAGATTTTGCAATGTTATAAACATTTCCCTCGGGTGTCACACCACGAAGGAAATTAGGCATCGGGCCATCTTCGCAAAAAATCAGGTCCCCCCAGGGGGCAATCGTGATGTTGTCGATATATTCCAGAATGCCCGCGTCATTGGGCTCAAGGAAAAGCTCGAGCGTGTCGGCGGCGGTATCATAGCGCCAGATCTGGCCGCGGTGATCGGCACCGCCATCGGTGCAGGCAAAATAAAATTCATCCTCGCCGAACCAGATGCCTTCACCGCGGGTGAAGTTGGCAGCGCCCATGGCGATGGCGCGCTCGGCCAGATCATTGACATCCGGATCAACATCATCGAGCGGAAACCAGGAAGCCCTCATAGGTTGACCCACCGGGGTGTGGTCTCTATCCAGGCCCCAGTTGCGGGTCTTAAGGCCGGGTTTGCCATCAACAATCAAGGCTTCAAGACGGCCCCCGGCCTGAAGATTGGCCGGGTCGCTGGGCTTAAACCGATAAAGGCAAGCCTCGGCGGCATCCTGGGTCAGGTAAATGTAATTGGTTTTTGGGTCAACGCAGGCCGCCTCATGAACAAAGCGGCCCATGTCTTTTAAGGGGACCGGGTCGGCCAGGCCCACTTCAGCGCTGGCGGGGACTTCAAAAACATAGCCGTGGCGCTCCTGGAGGGCTTCCCCCGGCTCGCCAAAATTTTCTTCGCAGGTCAGCCAGCTGTCCCAAGGAGTAGGGCCGCCGGCGCAGTTTACCTGGGTGCCGCCCAAACTTAGGAACTGACGGACCAGTTTCTTTTCCTTTAGATTATAAACAATGGTAGAGGTTCCCCCAACGGTCCGCCGCCCAGGGATACCTGCATCATAAACTTTGCTTTCAAAGCCTTCCGGAAATAACCCATCGTCGGGGCCATAAGGGCTAACCTCGCGCCCGGCGTCCCAGTCCCCAATTTCATGGTTCAGAACCAGAATAACTTGATCACCTGAATGCGGGAAGGCGGCCATGCCATCCTGGCGCCCAGGGGTTGGCAGGCCATCGGCCATGATGTCGCCGGCTTTCGAGACAACCGTGTAGGAAAAGCCCTCGGGCAGGGCGATAATCTGGTCCGGGTCGGGGACCATAGCACCAAAGCCCTCCGCCAGTTTTTGAATTTCACCAGGGGGCCGTCTGGTTAAATAATAAAGCCCGGCAAAGGCCGCTGTGGTAGCCGCCGCGCCAATAAGAAATCCTCGCCGTGTCGTCATTCTATTTCCTTGATAAAAACTTGGCCCCAAACAACAACATGCAAGGGGCCAAATGAAGAATTTGTCGGTCAAACGGCAAAAAATGCCGATGAATGGCTGCTAGATAAAAGGTTTTCCTGACCCTGCTGGTTTTCCGTTTCCGTTGCCCGGAGACAATTTGGTTTCCAGGGGCTTGGTGGGGTCCTTGCTGGTTGCCAGAGGTTTTTGAACCTGAACCCGTTTTTTCATCGGGATCAATTTGCCGTCAACCTGGACACCGGCTTCCATGGTCATGGTGCCGTAGGTCACATCGCCGTTGACCTTGGCGGTGGCTTCAAGGTGGGTGGTTTTGGCTTTTAACTTGCCTTCAACGGTACCGCGAAGCGTCACGGTATCAGCTTTAACAATACCGGTGACAATGCCATGTTCGCCGATCGTCAGCATACCGCAATCAATGTCGCCTTCGATGATACCATCGAGGTGAATCTCGCCAGGCGTTGAAATATTGCCGATAATTTTAATATCGGAGCCAATGATTGAGGGCGCGGCTGAGTTGGTTGGGCGCATGGTTCTAGTCTCCAGTTCCGGGGTTGGGGGTGGTGTTTGCTTGGTCTTTGGTTTGTTGAACATCTTCTGGGGCCTCCATGAAGGGTTGGGGGTTTCTAAGAGTGTCGTTAAAAAATACTTCATAATGTAAATGGGTCGATGCACAACGACCGGTGCAGCCCATTTCACCAAGAATATCTCCCGCCTTTACAGTTTGACCACGCTTGGCAATAACTTTTCTCATATGCGCGTAGCGGGTTTTAAACCCGTTACCGTGATCAATCTCGACCATTTGGCCGTAGGTGCTCCAGGTGCCAGCCTTGGTGATGACCCCTGGGGCCGAATGGCAAGCGCCGCATCTCGCTTGACGCGCCCGCTGGCGCAGCCTACTTGAGACGTCGTGAGTGCAGCGAGCGACCGTCCGGC
>JAZFRG010000283.1:0-4714 GCA_036445535.1 Sphingomonadales bacterium | reverse complement strand
AGGTTGCCCCCACCGTGTTGTGGGAAATGGGGGCCGAGGTGATTGCCATAGGGGTTGACCCCGACGGTTTTAATATCAATATGGGTTGCGGCTCTACCCACCCCGAAAAGCTTGCCCAGCGGGTGGTTGCTGAGGGGGCAGATATAGGGTTTGCCCTGGACGGCGATGCCGACCGGGTCATCGTTGTTGATGAAACGGGTAAGGTGATTGATGGTGATCAGCTTTTGGGGTTGGCAGCGATTTCATGGAAAGAAAACGGACGGCTTCACAGCAAGGCGGTTGTTGCCTCTGTCATGTCAAACCTGGGTTTAGAGCTTTATTTAAAGGCTAACGGATTGGATTTGATTAGAACCCCTGTTGGGGATCGTTATGTTGTTGAAGAAATGCGAAATTCCAATATTAATCTTGGCGGCGAGCAATCCGGCCATATTATTTTTTCTGATTTTACGTCGACAGGCGATGGTCTTATTGCCTCGCTGCAGATTCTTTGTGAGCTCGTGGGTAAGGGCAAAAAAGCCTCCGAGCTATTGAACGTTTTTGACCCGGTTCCTCAATATTTGAAAAGCGTTACATTTAAATCCGAACAACCGCTTGAAGATAAAAGCGTTAAAATAGCGGTTGCCGCCGCCGATGAAAAGCTAAACGGATCTGGCCGCTTGCTAGTCCGTAAATCCGGGACCGAACCGTTGATAAGGGTCATGGCCGAGGGCGAAGATGAGGGTCTTATAAAAATCCTTGTAGAAAATATTTGCAGCGCGGTTGAAAAGGCTGCCTAAGGCCATGAAAAAAGACACCCCCCGGGTTCTGGTAATTGCCGGTTCTGATAGCTCAGGCGGGGCCGGCATCCAGGCCGACATCAAGACCATTACAGCTTTGGGCGGCTATGCCACCACCGCAATAACAGCCCTTACCGTTCAAAACACTTTGGGGGTCCAGGACGTCCTGCCCTTAGCCGGGGTCTTTGTTGAAGCGCAAATGACCGCCGTTCTGGGCGACATCGGCACCGATGCCATCAAAACCGGGATGCTGGGCACCAAAGGGGTAGTCCTGGCGGTGGCCGCTAATATTCCGGACGGGATACCGATTGTTATTGACCCGGTGATGGTGGCGACCAGCGGTGACGTTCTATTGGACAAGGCCGCTATTTCTGCGTTGAAAGAAAAACTAATCCCAAAGGCAACGATCCTGACGCCCAATATTCCAGAGGCGGAAATTCTGGCGGGCCAAAAAATCCACAGTGAAAATGAAATGAAGGCGGCAGGGAAAATACTTTTAGGGATGGGGGCCAAAGCGGTGCTAATCAAGGGCGGGCACGGGGAAGGGGATGAAATCGTTGATCTTCTCATCACCAATAATGAGGTCACGAGATTCCCCCATGAACGAATCAAATCTAGGGGTACCCACGGCACCGGGTGTACCTTAAGCTCAGCCATTGCGCTGGGATTGGCTTCAGGTCTGGATAAGAAAAAAGCGGTCGAAATGGGCATCGGTTATGTGGTAAAGACTTTGGTTAATGCCCCGGGTTTTGGGGCTGGAAACGGCCCCTTGGGGCACACTTTGGGGAAAAGTGTTTACACCGATAAATAACCCTTTTAAGCCTGTTTTATGAAACCCAATATCAGACCAGAAAACCCCAGATTTTCATCGGGGCCATGCACCAAGCGTCCGGGATGGACGCCTGGTGTCCTAAAAAATGCGCTTTTAGGGCGCTCCCACAGATCTGGGGTTGGTAAAATCCGCTTTGCCGAAGCGGTGCGGAAAACCAGAGATATTTTGAGTCTACCCGAAGGCTATGAGATTATTATTACCCCAGCTTCTGACACCGGGGCCATGGAAATGGCGATGTGGTCAATGCTGGGCGCGCGTCCTGTGGACGTTTTTGGCTGGGAAACCTTTGGCAACGTTTGGGTTGCTGATATCATAGATAATTTAAAGTTGGAAAATGCTAACAGTTATGGCGCGCCTTACGGTGAGCTGCCGGACTTTTCAAATTATAACCCCGATCATGATGCGGTTTTCACCTGGAATGGCACCACTTCAGGGGTCATGGTTCCGGACGGTGATTTTATCCCCGATGACCGGGGGGGATTGGTTATTTGCGATGCCACCTCGGCGATCTTTGCGATGGAAATCCCCTTGGAAAAACTCGATGTCACAACCTACTCCTGGCAAAAGGTTTTGGGTGGTGAAGCCCAGCACGGGATTATGATTTTATCCCCCAGAGCTATCGAGCGTCTGGAAACCTACACCCCGCCGTGGCCATTGCCGAAACTCTTTCGCCTGGTTAAGGGCGGCAAAGTTGATCCGGCGCTTTTTCAAGGTTCAACCATCAATACGCCGTCGATGCTTTGTCTGGAGGACTATTTGGATGCTTTAAATTGGGTGGAAAGCGTTGGTGGTTTGAAGGGTACCATCTCCCGGACCAAGGCCAATGCCGCCGCCATTGATACCTGGGTTAAAAAAACCAGTTGGGTGGATTATCTTTGCGGTAATCCCGCCCACCGCTCAACCACTTCGGTGTGTTTGAAAATTGTTGATCCAGACTTTTTAAGGATGGATGAAGCCCATCGAAAAGACTTTGTCTCTGCGCTCGTGAAATTAATGGAGGCCGAACATGCCGGCTATGATATTGGTGCTTACCGCGCCGCGCCTGCTGGGCTTCGCATCTGGGCCGGGGCAACGGTAGAGACTTCTGATCTCAAGGCACTTTTCCCGTGGCTGGAATGGGGCTACAAGAAATTAAAGGAAGAAAAGTAACGATGTCCAAAGTTCTGATTAGTGATAAAATTAGCCCTGATGCCATCAAGGTTTTCAAGGATCGTGGGGTTGAGGTTGACCTTAAACCAGGGCTTTCCCCTGATGAGCTGAAAAAAATCATTGGCGATTATGATGGCCTTGCGGTTCGCTCTGCGACCAAGGCTACCAGAGATATTATTGCCGCCGCTGTTAATCTAAAAGTCATTGGCCGCGCCGGTATAGGCGTCGATAACATTGATCTTGAGGCAGCTACCGAGCGCGGCATTGTTGTCATGAATACGCCGTTTGGAAACTCGATCACTACGGCTGAGCACACCATCGCGATGTTGTTGTCCCTGGCCCGTCATATCCCGGCGGCCTCAGCATCAACCAAGGCGGGAAAATGGGAAAAAACAAAATTTATGGGCAAAGAAGTCAACGGCAAATTGCTGGGCATTATTGGCTGCGGCAACATCGGCGCCATTGTTGCTGGCCGCGCGCAGGGCTTGGGGATGAAGGTTCAGGCCTATGATCCCTACCTGACCCCGGATCGGGCTTATGATCTGGGGATTTCCAAGATTGATCTGGCGGAATTGTTGCAAACTTCTAATTTTGTCTCGCTCCACACGCCGCTGACTAAGGAAACCAGGAACATTATCGACAAGGATGCGCTTTTGCTGATGCGTGAAGACGCCTTCGTGATCAATTGCGCGCGCGGCGGGCTGGTCGATGAAGAGGCCTTAAAAGAAGCTCTAGAGGAGGGGGTAATTGCTGGCGCTGCTTTGGATGTTTTCGCCGAAGAGCCAGCAACCAAAAATCCGCTTTTTAGCCACCCGGCAGTAATTGCCACCCCCCACCTCGGCGCCTCAACCACCGAAGCCCAGGTCAAGGTCGCGGTTCAGGTGGCTGAACAAATGTCAGATTTCCTGCTGAAGGGGGCGGTTTCCAACGCCCTGAACATGCCGTCGATTTCTGCCGAAGAAGCCCCGAAGCTAAAGCCCTACATGGCGCTGGCAAGTCAGGTCGGCAGTTTCGCTGGCCAGATAATGACCTCTGGCATTAAAAAAGTCCGGGTTGAATATGAGGGCCATGTTGCTGAGCTGAACACAAGGCCGCTTACCGCGATTGTTCTGGAGGGGCTCTTGAAGCCGCTTCTGGATTCGGTGAACATGGTCAATGCGCCCTTGATTGCCAAGGACCGCAATATCGATATTAGTGAGCTGATCCACGACCGCGGCGGGGATTACCACACTATGATCCGGCTCATTATTGAAACCGAAGAGGGTGCCCGGGTGATTGCAGGCACGCTGTTTGCCAACCAGATGCCCCGGATCGTTTCGGTCCAAGACGTTGAGATTGAGGCTGAGCTTACCGAAAACATGCTTTATATCACCAACGATGACAAACCCGGCTTTATTGGTGCCTTGGGGACCATTCTTGGTGAAAACGGGGTTAATATTGGCACCTTTAATCTGGGCCGGAACACCGATCGCTCGGTTGCCGTGGCCCTGATCTCGGTTGATGACCCGATCACCGAGGAGGTGGTTGAAAAGGTTCAAAATATTCCAAATGTACGCGTGGTAAAACCGCTCAAGTTTTAGTGGTTTTCCAAGTCGTTTGCATTTAACATTCAAGGGTAAGAAGAAGGATTAATCCATGGCAAATGTTGTGGTCGTCGGTTCCCAGTGGGGGGACGAGGGCAAAGGAAAGATTGTTGACTGGCTGTCAAAGCGCGCCGATGTCGTGGTTCGCTTTCAGGGCGGGCATAATGCTGGCCATACGCTGGTCATCGACGGCGTAACCTACAAATTATCCCTCTTGCCTTCGGGCATTGTCCGGCCGGGCAAGAAATCGCTGATTGGCAACGGCGTGGTTCTCGATCCCTGGGCCTTGATCGATGAAATTAGCCGCCTTGCCAAACAAGGTGTCGATGTTTCACCTGATAATCTTCAAATTGCTGCCAATACCACGCTTATCC
>JAZFRG010000282.1:0-7595 GCA_036445535.1 Sphingomonadales bacterium | reverse complement strand
GTGATCACTTTTTCGCCGGGTTCTAGTCCATCAAGAACCTCAATAAAGCGAACATTTCTGCGGCCCAACCGGACGTTGCGTTTAACCGCCCTTGAGCCATCGGGGGCGACGACAAAAACCCAGTTGCCGCCGGTGTCCTGGTAAAAGGCACCGTTGGGGATCAAAACTGAAGTGGATGGATCGCCAAGCTGTAGGTTCAGTTGCACGGTTTGTCCGCGTCTAATTCCCCCAGGCTCATTATCAGTAAAAACCAGATCGACTTCAAAAGTTCCGTTGGTGACCTGGGGGTAAATTTTGCTGATGCGAAGCTGGTAATTTCCCCCACCTATTGAGAAATCTGCAGTCTGGCCAATATCAACCCGGGCCAAATAAAATTCATCAATGTTTGCGGTCACTTTGAAATTGGACGGATCATCGACCCGGCCAATCCGCTCGCCGCGGGACAGCGATTGGCCTACTTCAACATTAAATGCGGTCAGGCGACCGCTCACCGGGGCCTTTACATTCAAATTTTCAAGATTTTTTTGGGCAACTTCCAGGTTTCTTTTTAATTGTTCACCAGAAATTTTCAACTGAGCCATTTGTGCCTTTTGAAGACGCTCATCGTTGGCCTGGCTTTCAAGAGTGACTTCTCTCCGGGCGATATAGAAATTATATTCGTCTTCCAACTGCTCAAATTCGGCCTTGGAAACGTGACCATCTTCGACCAGAGGCCTTTTCCGCTCAATCTCACGGCCAAGGCGGGTAATATTGTAGTTAATATCTATCAGGTTACTTTTGTGGGACAGCCGGTTTTGTTCAAGCGCCAATTCGGTGTTCCGCAAATTGTTAAGCTGCTCACTAACCTGGGCCTCATTTGAAAGAACCGTCAGCTGCAGGGTTGTGTTTGAAAGCAAAACCAAAGGCTGGCCAACCTCAACCGAGGCACCATCCTCAATATAAATTTCCTCAACCCGGCCACCCTCTATGGCATCCAGGAAAACCGTTCTTAGCGGCGCGACTTGGGCCCGGACGGGGATGTAATCATCAAATTCGCCTCTGGTGACTTCTGAAACAACCACCCGGTCATTCTGGACTTTTAAAACCCGGCCGCCTTCGGGCATAAAAACCAGGACCAAAATTAAAACGAATAGAGCGCCACTCCCATATACAATTGGCTTTTTCCACTTTTCGAACAAAGTCTTTTCAACAACCTTGTCCATCCCGGACGAATACGCCGGCGAACTCTCAGTTTTCTCTTCCAGCTTGCCCAAAAGGGTTTTCAGAAAATCTGAAATTTTGTCGATAATGGTTTCTTTTTTAAATTCTTTGTCCATTTCTCTACCCATTTATTTTTCTCTCGCCCTAAATAAAAGCAAGAATCGTGCCAACTTTTCCAATCCTTATTTTCTTTTATTTTTCAAGGACTTATAAATTTATTAAAATATTCAACAGGGAAAAGTGTACGCCTGCGTATAAATAGTGTACGAATACGAACACTAATTTGGACGAACCGGGTAGAAAAATGACAACGAATAAGACCAACATTTTAATTGTTGATGATGATGCCGATATCCTGACCGCCTGCAGGCTTTTGCTGAAAAAGCATTTTGACCGTGTGGTGACCACCAACAAACCGGAATTTATCCCGGATCTTATGGCCAAGGATAATTTCCATGCCATTCTTTTAGATATGAATTTTAAGGCCAGCGAGACCTCGGGCCGCGAGGGTTTGAGATGGCTTGATCAAATTTTGCAAATTGACCCAGGTGCTGTGGTCATTTTATTTACCGCTTTTTCATCTGTTGATGCTGCCGTGGAGGCAATGAAAATGGGCGCCGCAGACTTTATTGAAAAGCCCTGGAAAAACGAAAAATTGGTAACCACGATGAAGGCTGCCGTCCGTCTGAGGAATGCACAAGGCGAAGCGTCCCGCCTTAAACTACAAAACCGGGTTTTATCGGACGAGATTAAACGAGGCCATCAACCTATTTTGGGCTCGTCTCCGGCCATAGAAAATGTCCTGAATTTGATCGAAAAGGCGGCCCCAACCGAGGCCAATATTTTAATTCTGGGGGAAAATGGAACCGGCAAAGAGCTGATCGCAAGAGAAATTCACGCGCGTTCCAACCGCGCCGATGAAGTTTTTGTTTCGGTAGACCTGGGCGCGGTTCCAGCAAGCCTTTTTGAGAGTGAACTTTTTGGCCATAAAAAAGGCGCCTTCACCGATGCCCGGGAAGATCGAGGCGGGAGGATCAGGGCCGCCGAAAAAGGCACCCTGTTTCTGGATGAGGTTGGCAACCTGCCGTTAGCCTTGCAACCCAAACTTTTAGCAGCGCTTGAAAATCGCTCGGTTACCCCGGTCGGTGAAACCAAAACATTTGATTTTGATGTTCGGTTGATCAGTGCCACTAATGTCGCGCCGGAGGATTTAACCAACAACTCGATTTTCCGCCCCGACCTTCTTTACCGCTTGAACACCGTTGAAATTCATGTTCCCCCGTTGCGCGACCGCCAGGGGGATATTCCTATTTTAGCGCGGGTTTTTCTTTCCCAATTTGCCAAAAAATATAATCGCCAAGCCCTGGACTTTGAGCCCGAAGCGCTGGAAATTTTGGAAGCTAACCCCTGGCCTGGAAATATCCGGGAACTTCGCCACTGTATTGAACGTGCGGTTATTTTGTCCGAAAAGGAAAATTTGGGGCCAGACGATTTTACCGGCGTTTTTTCAAGTTCTGGAAAAAATGGACCATCAGAAATCGGCACAGGAAATCAAACCTTGGATGAGGTGGAGAAGGAGGTCGTTGAACGCTCTCTGGCCAAACATAAGGGCAATATTTCAAAGGCTGCTAAGGAACTTGGGCTCACCAGAACCTCACTTTACAGGCGGATTGAGAAATATGAACTTTAAAAGTTTTACTTTTCAAATAAGCTTTCGGCTTGCCGTCCTTTTTGTTTTTATGGCTGGCCTGGCACTTTCAATTACCTCAAATTTTTCGGGAATTCTGTCTTTCATTTTGGTTATTTTAATCGTTTCCCAAACCTATGGAATTTTACGCTACGTCAATCGAACCAATCAGGAACTGGTTAATTTAATGACTGGCCTCAGGTTTGATGACTATATGCAAACCTTCACGCTGGGGCATCTGGGGACGACATTTAAGGAGCTTGATACCGCGCTTAATCTGACCGTTAACAAAGTTAAAAAACTTCGATCCGAAAAAGAACAGCAAGCGGCCTATTTTCAGGCCCTTGTGGAACATATGCCCTTGCCCTTGTTTTTTATTTATGCCGATGGCCGGATTGAGGTTTTAAATAACGCCACGCGCCGGGCCTTTAATGTTGCTGATATTACAAACATTAAGGAACTGGATGATTTCGGTTCCGGCTTTGCCCGGGATGCCAGACAGGTTGACCCCGGAGAGTCTTTGCTGACGACCATCACCGTCGATGGGGTTGAACAGCAATATATTTTATCAGCCACCCAAATTATCATGGCCGGAACTTTGCAAAAATTGATCTCGCTGCAAAACGTCCAAAGCCAATTGGATGCCACCGAACTGGCAACCTGGCAAAATCTTCTTAGGGTCACCAGCCACGAAATTTTAAATTCGCTAAGCCCGGTTTCATCATTAGCAAAAACTACGCAAGGGTTGGTCATTGATTTTGAGCAAAACCACACCATTAAGGCGGAAGAAAAAGAAGAACTTGAGGATATTAAAGATGCCCTGGATACACTGGTTCGACGCAGCGAAGGGTTAGCAAGCTTTGTTGGCAGCTATCGCCAGTTGACCAGAATGCCGCCGCCAAAAATGAAGAAAATTCCTTTGAGGAAATATTTTTATAGACTTGAATCGCTCATTAAAGCTGATTGGGAAAAACGAAAAATAAAACTTGATATTGAGGTTTTTCCAAAAAGTTTAGAGCTCAATGCAGACGAGGGAATGCTGGACCAGGCCTTAATAAACCTTTTGAAAAATGCCGCGGATGCTTTGCAGGAAACCAAAAAACCTGCGGTGACAATCAGGGCCTATTTTAACAACCGCAATCAAATCATTATTGAAGTTGAAGACAATGGACCGGGCATTGAAAAAGATAAAAGGGATCAGATTTTTGTTCCCTTTTTCACTACTAAACGCAAAGGCTCTGGCGTAGGCTTGACCCTGGTGCGCTACATTCTTTTAAGCCACGGTGGCTCAGCATCCTACTTGCCTGCCCCGGAGGAAGGTTCAATTTTTAGGTTGGCTTTTTAGGTTGGCCTTGCAAAAAATTAACCCCTGACCCTAATATAACCTTGAAAACAGGAAAAAAGTTATGCTTGAGAAATTGCACCCAAAGTTGGGGTCACCGATTGTTTTAAAATTATTGGGCCGTCTGACCCTTTATTATCTGGTTATTTTCGGACTACTTATTGGTTTGGTTAACCTGTTCCCGGGTGCCGGCGATATGCTTCCATTTGGTGGGGTTTCGCTTTTGGCGGGCGGGGCCGGCAGCAACAGTTTTGAAGATCTTTCTTCCTATGTGGGGTTAAATTCCAACTCAATTGAATCCAGCCTAAAACTTTTTTTCTCCATCATCGGGGTTTTGCTGGTGATGCTGCCGGTGACCTGGGTTTACCTCAAAGTAAGATTGACCAGCAAGCTGGACCAGTCCCTGGTTCAGACTATGTTAATCCTACCCATTGCTGTTGCCGGTGTTGTTGCCATTGTCCAAAACAGCTTGGCTTTGGCCTTTTCGCTAGCCGGGATTGTTGCCGGGGTTAGATTCCGGAATACCCTGAAAAATACCGGGGATTCGCTTTTCATTTTTACCGCGATTGGGGCTGGATTGGCTGCCGGCGTCAGGGCACTTGAGATTGCAACCGTTGTCACCTTGGTTTTTAATTATCTTTTCCTTATTCTCTGGGACCTGGATTATGGGGCTGAGAACGCTGAAAAATACATGAACCCCAGCGATACGGAAGATGACCTAAAGAACAAAGCAGCGCAAAAGAAACGCCTTTAACTGTGGCTTATTTTCTCCATTTTTCACTGTTATGAAAAACCTAAAGGATAAATACTTGGCCCCTGCCCCCTTAAAGAAACTAATAATCATTTTCCTGGTACCAATTTTTTTGGTCTTTCTGGCCGGATGTGCAACCGCCAAGGACGGTTTTGTTTTCTCTGAAGTTGAACGCGTAGTAGCGCTTGGGGATCTTCATGGGGATTTCAAAGCCTATGAGGAAATAATGTTGGCAGCTGGCCTTAGAAGCCTGAAGGGCAAGTGGATTGGTGGCAGGACCCACCTGGTCCAAACCGGTGATATTACCGACCGGGGGCCGGACAGTAAAAAAATCTATGACGACCTTTTCAAATTGGCCAAAAAGGCTAAAAAAAAAGGTGGCCAAATTCATCTTCTAATCGGCAACCATGAAATGATGAATATTATGGGGGATCTAAGGTATGTCACTGCGGGTGAGTATGCCGCCTTTAGAACCAAAAATTCCGAGAAAAATCTGAAATCCTTTTTTGATCAGTTGATGTCCAAGGGGGTCTTTGCCACCGAAATGACGGAAAAAGAATTAACTGAGGAAGAGGTTTATGAAAATTGGTTAAAAACCCACCCCGAGGGGTTTTATGAACACCGCCTGGCGTGGGGGTTGGGCGGTGAATATTATAAAAAAATTATTCAATTTCCGAGCCTGGTAAAAATTAACGGGGTTCTCTTTACCCATGCCGGCATTAGCCCCGCTTATGCCGCGGTTTCATTGGAAGATTTTAATACCCTGGTTAAACAGGCCATTGAAAAAAATGACGAGGCCACTTTTGATATGCTTTTTGCTGAAGATGCCCCTTTATGGTATCGCGGGCTTGCCGAAAACGGGGATGAGGAAATTCCTAATCTGGGTGCCGTTCTTGAAAACTTCGGGGCTGAAATGATAGTACTGGGCCATACTCCAACCGGTGGTATTGTTTTACCCCGGCTTATGGGACGGGTAATTTTAAACGATGTCGGACTGGCCGATTATTACGGTGGTTCAAGAGCTTTTCTACTATATGAAGATGGAGCTTGGTTTGGCGTTCATTGGGGCCAGAAAATTAAACTTCCAGTACCGGGAGACCAGGCCCTTATCGAATATCTGAAAAAGGTTGCAGCGCTCAACCCCAATCCGGCCTACATCGAACAACTCATTAAAACTTTAGAAAACCCGCCCCTAGAGGTGGTGCTTAATTAAGGCATTTTCCCTGAAACGCGCGGCGGGATTTTTTAGGATTTTTCAGGGTTTCAAAAAAACTATCAATATAGTTCAGAGTTTTAACCCTGGATTTTTCGCTAAAGAGGCCCTCATCCTCAAAAACGGCCCGCAATTGATTTTCCTTTTCAAGAAAAAGAGTTTTTATGGCCGCCACTTCGCCGTTGTGAATGCAATAACCCCTGAACAGCCGTTGGCGAACATTGTTTACTGAAATATTGGGGGGGGGTGTGGCGTATGGCGCATCGACCAAACCCGAAAAATCAAAATCATAAGGAACTGGAATGATTCCACCTCCATCCGGGTTTTGGCTTGGGGCTAACAATTTCGAGTTATGGCAGCAATCCTCCCCTGGCCCCCCTTGGGTGTTTGACCAATCAAGGTTACCGATAAAGTACTCAAATATAGCATAAAGCGTTGCCTGCTTTGGGTCTAATTGCCGACGGTTTATTTTTCTTATTTTTAGCTCTTCCAGCCCGGCACGATCCCCAACATCATCGATATCCTCAATGAAAAAACCATACCGGGTTAAAGGGTCCATTTTGCCCTCCGTATTGATATAGGTGACCTCAGCCATTCGAACCCGAAAACTCAAAGGCGTGAGGATATTAAAGACCTTGTAGACCGCATATTCCCTCAGGTAGAGGTCCTGATAGCGGCTTGATTTTTGACAATGGGTAACAAGTTTTAACTTGTTTTGGCCCTGAAAAAGGGTATCAGACACCTGTTTTTTGTTAAAATCTATTTTGAGCGGGGGAAATCTGCAAAACCCGCCGGTACGTCTTGAATTTCCTCTGGGGCTTACTTTAACCAAGAGATCCACAGGACCCTCCGAAAGGTGGAGGACAAGGCTGCCTTCAAAAGTATCCCTCCCCGTCCTTGCGGCTTTGATGAGCTGTTTTAAAGGTGCCTCAAGGGTGATTTTTATGACCTCTTCCTCCTGGAATAAAGGAAGGCCATCAGCCTCGGCCCCAAGAGCCTCCCCAGCATATAAAAAATTAGCCAAAAAGAAAAAGAACACAAGGCCAGCAAACCCCGACAAGGCACCCCGTTTCTGTTTTTCCTTTGTCATTCGACGAGCCTTATGGTTTTGTTGTGCATTCTAAGGCAATTGATTGCCTGTTATAAGATTTTTTGGGGGAAAATGGCAGATAATTTCAAATACACCGCCTTTATCAGCTACAGCCACGCCGACAAAGCCGTGGTGGAAAAGCTGCATAAAGCTTTGGAGCGTTTTAAAATTCCAAAAGGCCTGGTGGGTCAGGTGACGGCAAAGGGCAAGATTCCTGCAAAATTCAAACCGTTTTTCAGAGATCGAGATGACTTGTCGGCCGCCACCAATCTTAGCGCCAGCATTAAAAAGGCGATGATGCAATCCGAACAT
>JAZFRG010000281.1:0-4931 GCA_036445535.1 Sphingomonadales bacterium | reverse complement strand
CCAACCCCCAAAATAACTATCTAAAGGGGGCCACGCCCAAATTGGCCAGACCTTTGTCAAAAGCGTTTCAAATAGATGGCTATTTTTTATCTCTTTTTCCTTGGTCTGACCAATTTTGGCTGTGGCACAGCCCTCATCGGTAACCCGTTTCCGACCCTAATAATTTTTTGTCAGGTCCATGCCAGTATAAAGCGAGGCCACTTCATCCCCATAGCCATTGAACATCTCCGTGGGTCGTTTGAAAAAATCACCAATCCGGCGTTCGCGGCTTTGGTCCCAGCGCTGGCGGCTGACGTTTGGATTAACATTGGAATAAAACCCGTACCAAGAGGGGTTTTGCTGCCACCACGAGGTCATTGGCATTCTATCGACAAAGCTGATCCGAACGATAGACTTGATGCTCTTAAAGCCATACTTCCAGGGCACGACGAGGCGCATGGGTGCGCCGTTTTGAGGCAAAAGTTTTTTGCCATAAAGCCCGACCGCCATAAAAGTTAGGGGGTGCATGGCTTCATCCATCCTAAGCCCCTCCTTGTAGGGCCAATCCAAAACCGGGTTCCTGAGGCCGCGCATCTCTGAGGGGTTGGCCAAGGTCTCAAAACGAACAAATTTGGCCTCATTTGTTGGGTTAAATTTTGAAAGAACATCCGACAACTGGACCCCTACCCAAGGGATCACCATCGACCAGGCCTCGACACAGCGGAGCCGGTAAATCCGCTCTTCCAATGCACCAAAATCGATCACATCTTCTAATCCAAAAGTTCCGGTTTTCTCGGCAAAACCGTCAACCTTGACAGACCAGGGATCGGTGACCATTGCCCCCGCATATCTTGCAGGATCCTCTTTGGAAGTGCCGAATTCATAAAAGTTATTGTAGGTCGTTACATCATCAAAGGGGGTTTGCTCTTCCTCGAAAGCAAAGTCTGAGGACTTTTGGACTTTGATCGCTGGTTGGGCATTAGCTGTACCAACCTTAAAAACAGGGCCTAAAGCGGCTGCCGCCGCCCCCAGACCAAGACCCTTCATGATCTGGCGTCGGTTTAGGTAAAATTTTTCAGGGGTTACCCTATTTTCAGACAGTTCGGTGGATTTTTTTTGTTTAATCAGCATTAAACGTCCTTTTTCTCACTAATTAAAAAATGATACTAAGGATCGAAAAGTCTACCAAACTTTTTATCACCTTTACGTGAGGGCCGCGGTGGCCTCTTGAATCCGTTTTGAAGCATCTTCAAGGGTTTCCATAGAAGCCGCGTAAGACAACCTAAAAAATGGTGACTGGCCGAAAACCGCACCCGGGATAACAGCCACTCCTTTGGCATCCAGAAAATAACCAACGATATCCGCATCATTTTCAAGAACCCTGCCTTCGGGGGTTTTTTTGCCTACCAGTTCAGACACATCGGCATAAATATAAAACGCGCCCTCGGGGCGAAAACACGAAATCCCCTTGGCCTGGTTTAACATAGAAAGCACCTTGTCGCGCCGATCCTGAAAAATCGCGGCGCGTTCCTTTAAAAATTCCTGGGGCCCAAGGAGGGCTGTGATGCTGGCTTCCTGGCTAATCGAACAAGGGTTTGAGGTCGACTGGCTCTGGACCTTGTTAATTGCCTTAATCAAAAGTTCTGGTCCACCGGCAAAACCTATCCGCCAACCGGTCATAGCATAGCCCTTGGCAACGCCGTTCATGGTGAAAACCCGTTCCTTTAAATCAGGCGCGGCATTTAAAAATGTTGAGAATTTAAAACCGTCATAAACCAGGTGCTCATAAATATCGTCGCACATGACAAGAACCTGGGGATGTTTCCGCAAAACTTCAGCCAGCTTTTCAAAATCCTCCAGGGTATAAGCCCCCCCCGTGGGGTTATTGGGGCTGTTCAATACCAGCCATTTGGTCTTGGGCGTAATAGCCGCTTCCAAAACATCTGCCTGAAGACGAAAACCATTTTTCATATCGGTCTTGGCAAAGGTTGGCACGCCCCCCGCTAAAAGCGCCATGTCTGGATAGGACATCCAGTAAGGCGAAGGGATTAAAACCTCATCCCCCGGATTCAAAGTAGCAACCAAAGCATTATAAATGCTGTGTTTAGTGCCTGAATTGACAGTAATTTCAGATGTTTTAAAATCCAGCTGGTTATCGCGGCGAAATTTTTCCTGGATAGCCTCTTTCAACTCAATCGTGCCATCAACGGTGGTGTATTTGGTTTTGCCATCGCGGATCGCCTTATAGGCGGCTTCCTTGATGTGATCGGGGGTATCAAAATCCGGCTCGCCAACGCCAAGACCAATGACATCTTTGCCGGCCCGTTTCATCTCGGTAACGCGGCGCATCAGCTCTAAACCCGGTGAGGGTTTAATGAGTTTTAATCTATCTGCAAGGTATGACATGGCTATGCTATAGCCATTGCATTCAATTTCGTCCAGTGGCTTTAGAAGCTAACTATTAGCCTAAACTTCAGGTTCAGTTTTTTTCCGAAGTTCCTCTAAAAGATCATCAATAATGCCTTGGCTATCACCGCCGCCAAAGATAAAAAGGCCGGACGAATAAGTGGTGCCGTAGGTTCCGACAATGCCAATGGTCTGGCCAACGCCTGAGACAAAATCCTTATCGGTTAATGAGCTTAAGGGGTGCAGAAAAGTTGCCCATAATATTTCCTGACCTATGGCATACCTTGCATCAAGGGCGGAATCGAAATTTGCCTGCATCAGGCGCTTCATGCGGTCTGCACTGATATCCTCTTCCCGGGCTATGCCTATGACGACCCGCATGCGGTCCGCCGCCGGGTCGGTTACAACATTAATATTTACCTCCCCGAGGTTTGCTACTTGATACTTGAAAACGATACCATTCCCAGTTCTTGTGGCCTCAGTATCAAAAATTCTGATGATGGTTTCTAACCTGTCCACAGTCATAGGCTCACCCGGCATTCGCTCCTGAAAACCAGGGGCTTCGGTGCCTTCCTCTTCCTGGGCTAAAACTGGAAAGGCCAACATTGAAAAAGCAAATAATAAAAGGCCAAAAATCCTAAGCATGGTTAAACTCTCCTTTATAACTTCCAACAAACCCTAGGTGGGGTATGAAAAATTTACCAATCACGTTCCCTTGAACCATCAATAGCTCTTGGATTCAAAGACAAAGATCGCCATATTGCCCTCCATGAGCGGCTATATTGAAGATTACCCCTTTGTCCCCCGAAAGGTCACCCGCCCGGAAAAATCCGAGGGCGGCAAGGCTTTTAAACTGGTCTCGGACTTTAAACCGTCGGGCGACCAACCGACCGCCATTAAGGAGCTTGTCCAGGGACTAAAGGATAAAAGCCACGAGCAGGTGCTGCTGGGGGTTACGGGGTCAGGCAAAACCTTCACGATTGCCAAGGTCATTGAAGCCGAACAGCGCCCTGCCCTGATTTTGGCCCCCAACAAGACCCTGGCGGCCCAGTTATACGGGGAATTTAAAACTTTTTCCCTGAAAATGCTGTCGAATATTTTGTTTCTTACTATGACTATTACCAACCCGAGGCTTATGTCCCGCGTTCCGACACCTACATTGAAAAAGATAGCTCTATTAACGAGCAGATCGACCGGATGCGCCATTCCGCCACCCGGGCCCTCCTTGAAAAAGACGATGTCATTATCGTCGCCTCAGTATCTTGCATTTACGGTATCGGCTCGGTCGAAACCTATTCCCAGATGAGCTTCACCCTTGAGGTTGGCAAGCACATTGATATGCGCGAACTCATGCGAAAGCTTGTCGATCTTCAATACCGCAGGAACGACGCCGGGTTTGAACGAGGAACCTTCAGGGTTCGCGGTGATACCCTGGAGATTTTCCCCTCGCACTTTGAGGACCGCGCCTGGCACCTGTCATTCTTTGGCGATGAGATTGAAAAGATCACCGAGTTTGATCCACTCACTGGCGAGGTCGCGGAAATTCTGGAAACTGTCAAGATTTACCCCAACAGCCATTATGTCACCCCCAGGCCGACGCTGGACCAGGCGGTGAAATCGATCAAGCACGAGCTAATTCAGCGCCTGAAACACTATGAAAAAACTGGACAATTACTTGAAGCCCAGCGGCTGGAACAACGCACCCTTTTTGATATTGAGATGATCGAAGCCCAAGGCTCGTGCTCGGGCATTGAAAACTATTCCAGGTATTTGACCGGGCGCGATGCCGGTGAACCGCCGCCGACCCTGTTTGAGTACCTACCCGAGAACGCGCTTTTGTTCGTCGATGAAAGCCACGTCACCATTGGCCAGTTAAATGGCATGTACAGGGGCGACTTTAAGCGGAAATCGACGCTGGCCGATTACGGCTTTCGGCTGCCCTCCTGCCTCGATAACCGACCGCTCAAGTTCGAGGAGTGGGATGTTATGCGCCCCGACACGGTTTTTGTCTCCGCGACCCCGGGCCCGTGGGAAATGGAGCGGACAAACCATGAATTTGTCGAACAGGTGATCCGCCCCACGGGGCTGATTGATCCGCCCACCGAAATTCGCCCGGTCGAGTTTCAGGTTGATGACCTGATGAAGGAATGCCGCGAGGTTGCGGCAAAGGGGATGCGGGTTCTGGTGACGACGCTGACCAAACGCATGGCCGAGGATTTAACCGAATACCTGCACGAAAACGGCATCCGGGTGCGTTATATGCATTCTGACATCGACACCCTGGAGCGCATCGAAATTCTTCGTGATCTCAGGCTCGGCGCCTTTGATGTGCTGGTTGGGATTAACCTTCTCCGTGAGGGCCTCGACATCCCCGAATGCGGGCTGGTTGCTATTCTGGATGCCGATAAGGAGGGCTTTTTGCGTTCTGAAACATCGCTGGTGCAGACCATTGGCCGGGCATCCAGAAACGTTGAAGGCCGGGTCATCCTATATGCCGATAAAATTACCGGTTCCATGGAGCGCGCCCTGGCCGAGACCAACCGCCG
>JAZFRG010000280.1:0-2848 GCA_036445535.1 Sphingomonadales bacterium | reverse complement strand
GCTTTATTATGGGACTTGGGGCGGCCTTTTTCGCAGGCACCGGGGCTTTTATGGTGGCGCTGGGGCTGTTTATTTTAAACCGAATTTTTGATGGTCTGGCTGAAAGCGCCGGCCGGGCCGGGGGGATAACCGGTTTTGGCCGCTATCTTGATATTGTGCTTAATTTCATCGTTTATAGTGCGATTGCGCTATCGTTCGCATTTATTGGCGACGGCAATAGTTTAATTTCGGCAATTCTGATGTTTTCATTGCTGGCATGGGGCGGCTCAATCCTTGCCTTTGCCGGGGTGGCCCGGGGGCTTCATTTGCAAAAAAATGCCTCAGGCAACTTTCTTTTGGACCTGGGGGCGGGCCTGGTTGGCACCACCGAGATAACGCTGGGCCTGATTTTATTGCTTTTGGTGCCAGAATTTTTCCCGGCAATTGGAATTCTTCTCGCTGGTTTAATTTTGCTGAGTACGATATTTCGGATATTTAAGGCCCGCCTGATTTTTCAGGAATAACGCTCATAAGTAGTATTACTGTTGCGATGCGAGTCGTTTTTTGCCTATAAAAATATTCCTGTTTATTCACAAATTCCGCCCCGCCCATAAAACTTTACCAATAATCTGGACGGTTCCCGGGTCAACATCGTTCCAGTCTTCGTAAAGCGGGTTGTCACTTTTAATGCTTAAATAACCGGTTGATGGGTTTACCGAAACGCGCTTAACGTTCAAAACTTCCTCAGACCTCAGGACATAAACCCCGGGCCGACCGGGGGTGGTTTCTAAGCTGTCGACCAGGATCTGGTCGCCATCATCCAGCGTCGGGGACATCGAATCCCCCATGACCTTAATGACCGATAAATTTTCCGAAGGGGTGTGGGTAAGGGAATTTAGAAAATTGGTTTGAAAGGGCATATAATCTTCCGCCCACTCGCGCTCAACAAAAGCGCCAAAACCCGCACTGGCACTAACATCGTAGCTTGGTATCATAACAATCCCCAAGCGATCAGACTCAGAAAACCCACGCCTGTTTTTGCTGGTAAAGGGGCGATCCACCGGGCCGCCCAGTTCCCACTCAGGGGTGCTAAAATGGCAGGCCAATTTACGGCGATCCTCTTCTTTAAGGCGTTTGGGGATGCCCCGGCTTATAAATTGCTGGATATAGGCATGGTTTTTGCCGATTAAAATCGACACCGATGAATAGTCATCGGTTTTGCTCAACCGGATCAAATTGTCCAGGCGTTCACGGGCTTTTTTACTTGGAATCATTAAACTCCCCTCAAAACTTTTTTTAACTTTTTTATCCTACCAATAGGAATTTCATTTGACAATAGGAATACTCCTATTATAGAATTGTTACCATAAGTAGAATTAACGAAAAACAATAAGGCCTGGAAATTAAAGGAAATAACTTGATGATGAAAAATGATTTTTATCCCGTCTCAAAGCCGATTAGCCGCCTTATTAAAACCGGCGTCTTAGATGCTGAGGATATTGCGGCGGTTATTTCCATCGAAAACGGGGTGATTTCCATTTTAACCAATGGCATTCGGGCAACCCGCCACGACCTGCCTAAGGTAAGCACCCAGGCCGGCAGCGGGGATGCGCGGTTTATGCAGTTTTTTGAGGTTAGGCATAATTACTATGACTGGTCGGACGCGATGCAGGCTGCCGGTTTGGCGGCGGGGCCGGTTCTGGATGTTATTTTGGAAGGCAAACCCTTGAATATGGTTGATCTGGCCTGGGGACACCGTAAAGGGTGGACCAGGGACCTGTTGAAAGAGGCGCTTAGTCTTTATCAGCAGGTTTGTCAGGAAAGGGGCAAAAAAACATCACGGTTGACTGCGTAACGCTACGCGTTTATCCCCTTGAAACACGGTAAAAAGGAATCGTTAAAATGACCAAAAATAGTGAAATTATTCCCGGTTTTGACTACCGAAAAATAACTGAAAATATGGTGGGCGGAAGCCTCTTAGGGGGATTGAAAGACGTTTCTGAGAACGTCCATGATCCCCGCATCATATTTCGAAATAAACCCGTCTTCGGCCACAATAACAGCTAACCGGTCATTTGCATCCATGGCCAGCCTTATGTGTTCATGGGCTTCTGCGGCACTATAACCAGATTTAACGGACCAACGAGAAAGTTGAATGTGGGCGAAATCGCCCAGTTCCTTTATTCGAACGATAACTGCATCATAGTTTTGGTTTGGGGCCATAAGGTCATAAGCAATAAACAAATTGTTGGCCATTATCTGATCCTTGAATTGATGCTGTTAACTTTTGCTTGGATTTCATCGACTTTTCGCTCCAAACGTTGAAGTCCTTTACACATTTCTATTAATCCCCGGGCTAAGTCATCGCTTTCGAGGTATCTTTTTGCGCTAATTAAACTCATTTGTATCTCCTAAGTTGAACTAATTGATAATTTCTCTTGCCACTCCCATATTTGATTTGCAAGTATGTCTTGCGAGTCTATGGGAGAGTGCGTTGGCTGAGAACGAAGAAATTAAAAAACCCTTTGAAATAGTTGAATCATCACAACACCGGACAATTTTTGTGGACGGGGCCATGGTGAGCGCAGCAAAGGGCGGAAAAGATACCAATTTTTATATTACCTTAACCCGGATGGATTTCAGCCCTGACACCGAAACCATTAAGGATGGGAATTCAACCTTTAACAACCCAATGAAAAGGGTGAAGGAAGTAAGCGCCGTAATCTCTCCGAGCAAATTGTTTGATATAGTTTCACTAATTTTTAAAAAGCTGGGCGAATTGCCTGAAGAAGACAGAAAGAGGTACGGCATCCCAGATATTGAAATGATAACCGAGAAAAAAGGGGAAGAGAAATGAGCCGCGTTGAAG
>JAZFRG010000279.1:0-2829 GCA_036445535.1 Sphingomonadales bacterium | reverse complement strand
GGCATTGATCTTGGCGGGGAAAGCACGGATGTCGCCAATATTCTTGTCGATCTTGCGATGCGCGAGACCATGAATTATTCCGCCCGCTTTGCCGGGTACCTGGTGCCTGAACTCGGAAAAGAAGTTCACCTTCGTAAAAACAGCCATCGTTTTGCCGGATTCCTGGTGTTAAAGGCCCCTGATGTGCCCTCGGTTTTGCTGGAAATTGGTTATCTTTCCAACGCCCAGGATGCCAAACAGATGAGCTCTAAAAAGGGCCGGGAGAAAATCGCCAACGCGGTGGCCGGTGCTATTGAGCAATATTTCACTTCCGTGGTGGCCAGCGCTGGGCGCTAGGTTTATAAGCACATCAATGGTTTGATCTAGGGTCTGGACCCTAAACTCGGGAAAAGTATGTTTCGCGTTGAAAAATTTTTGAAGGACAAACGCCCGACCCGAAAAACCGGCCGGAAAAGCCGCCCTGCCCAAAAACGCTGGAGCAGGAAAAAAATCCTGGTGGTTTTCGGTTCGGTCCTTGGGTCGGGGGTTTTGGCCGGGGTGGTTGCGGTAATTTTTGTTTTTGCCTACTTTGGGCAGGGTCTCCCGGATATTTTTCAATTGGAAAACTATGAGCCCCCTGTAGTCACCCGAATTCATGCTGATAACGGTTCACTAATGACCGAATATGCCCGTGAAAAGCGCTTGTTCGTGCCAATTAATGCCGTTCCACCGCAACTGATTGAAGCCTATCTGGCGGCCGAAGATGGCAGCTTTTATGACCATTTCGGGGTTGATATGGTGGGCATTTTCAGGTCCGCGGCGATCAACGTTGGCAATGTCTTTGCCGGCAAACGCCCGGTAGGGGGGTCAACGATTACCCAACAGGTGGCAAAAAACTTTCTGATTGGGAACGAAACCAGCCTTGAGCGCAAAATCAGGGAGGCGATTCTAGCCATTCGTATGGAGCGGGTCTTCACCAAGAACCAAATTCTTGAGCTTTACATGAACGACGTTTATCTGGGCTTCGGCTCATACGGGGTGGCCGCTGCAGCGCAAAATTATTTCAATAAATCGCTGGATGAGCTGACCTTGCCGGAAATGGCCTACCTGGCAGCGCTTTTAAAAGCGCCGTCCAACTATCACCCGATCAGAAACGCTGCGGCGGCGACCTCGCGCCGGAACTGGGTATTGGGGCGGATGCGCGATGAAGGTTTTATCTCGAGGGATGAATATCTTGAGGCCCGTGCGGCACCCCTTGAAGTCCTTATCAAAGTTAAAAATGAATTATTCAGGGCCGATTATTTCGAAGAAGAGGTCAGACGCGAGCTTTTAGCCATTTACGGCGAAAACAATCTTTACGCTGGTGGGCTTTCGGTTTCGACGACATTGGATCCGACCCTGCAGGCGATTGCCGAGCAGGTGTTGCGCGAGGGTTTGGTTAACTATGATCGTCGCCACGGCTGGAAGGGTGCCCTAACGACCCTGCCAATGGAAGAGGATTGGGCGGGGGCCTTGGGGGCTTTGGATATCCCGCTTGGCATCAGCACCTGGCGGTTGGCCGTGGTCACCGGCTTTGAAGGCGATGGGGCGGTGATCGGCTTTGAAGATAGAAGCGCAGGGTTTATCTCGCTAGAAGCGGTAAAATGGGCGCGGCGCTGGGCCGAAGGGGAACGCCGGGGCCGTCGCGTCGACGAAATCTCGCAGGTCATAAATATTGGCGATGTTATCGCGGTCGAGCTTATCAAACCGGATGAAAAAGAATTTTCAGAAGAACTTCAGGCCCAGGCCGAGTTTGGGATAACCCCGGTTTTTAACTATGATTTGAGGCAAATTCCTGAAATTGAGGGCGCGCTGGTTGCCATGGACCCGCACACCGGCCGGGTCTTGGCGATGGTTGGCGGCTTTGATTATAAGGGCAGCCAGTTTAATAGGGCCACCCAGGCCAAACGCCAAACCGGCTCGGCCTTCAAGCCGATTGTTTACGGTGCGGCATTGGATGCAGGGTTTACCCCTTCCAGTTTGGTTCTGGATGCCCCCTTTGTCATTGATCAGGGCGAGGGCCAGGCAAAATGGAAACCCTCAAATTCCTCAAACAAATTCTATGGCCCCTCGACTTTGCGGCTGGGCCTGGAAAAATCAAGGAACCTGATGACGGTGCGCCTGGCGCAATATTTAAAACCGCAAACGATTGTTAACTATGCCAAAAAACTGGGGCTGGGGGAAACCATGCAGCCAACGCTGGCTGCCGCCCTGGGGGCCAATGAAACGACCTTGCTGAAAATGACCGCCGCCTATGGGATGATCGTCAATGGTGGCTTTGAGATTAAGCCAACCTTGATCAACCGGATTCAGAATCGCCGCGGCGAAACCATTTTCCGCCATGATGAACGGATTTGCCAGGGTTGTGATGCCGAGGGGTGGGAGGCGCTGCCCTTTGTCCCCGACAATAGGAAAAGGGTGATGGATGCCCGGACCTCTTACCAACTGGTATCGATGTTGGAAGGCGTGGTTCAGAACGGTACCGGACGCAAGATCAGGGTCTTGGGGATGCCGCTCGGGGGCAAGACCGGAACCACAAATGACTGGAAGGATGGCTGGTTTATTGGTTTTTCACCTGACCTGGTGGTCGGTGTTTATGTGGGCTTTGATCAGCCCCGTTCAATGGGCACCAACGAAGAGGGCTCGACGGTGGCAGTGCCGATTTTCAGAGACTTCATGGCCGAGGCGCTGGAGCGCCGCAATGCGGTACCCTTTAGGGTGCCGCCGGGGATCCGGCTGGTGCGGATCAATGCTGACACCGGGCTTTTGGCCAAACCCGGGGACAAAAATGTTATTCTCGAAGCCTTTATC
>JAZFRG010000278.1:0-2666 GCA_036445535.1 Sphingomonadales bacterium | reverse complement strand
AGCTTGGGGGTAATTCTTGGGTTGATTGGTTCGGTCTTAACCGATTATCCGACCGGTCCAATGCTGGTTTGGTCGTTGGCGCTGGTCGCGCTTTTGGGGGCGCTTGGTTTTTATAAAATCAGAAAAGAAGCTTAAATCGGGCAGTGTTCTATGCCTTGCTTGGCAAAATAATCCTGGTGATATTCCTCAGCTTTAAAGTAGCTCGAAACCGGTTCAATTTGGGTCACGATTGGAGCTTTGAAGCGCCCGGAAGCGTCTTGATCAGCCTTTGAAGTCTCGGCGGTCTTTTGCTGATATTCGTTAAAGGTGAAAATCACCGAGCGGTATTGCGACCCAAAATCCACGCCTTGGCGATCCCGGGTCGTTGGGTTGTGGTTTGACCAGAAAACCTCCAAAAGTTCCTCAAATGATACTTTGCCCGGATCAAAGGAAACCAGAACCACCTCAGCGTGCCCGGTATTGCCCGAACAAACCTCATTATAGGTGGTGTCCTCAGTTGTGCCGCCGGCATAACCAACCTCACCAGTGGTGACGCCTTCGACTTCTTTGAAGGCCGCTTCTACGCCCCAGAAACATCCCGCCCCAAAAAGTGCCTTTTCCATGATTTAATCCTTTACGGCTGTATCAAACCTATTTAGGGATTAGGGGCCTTTAGGACAAGAGGCAACATAGATTTGACACAATTTTTACCAAAAATTGCGCGCTTAAACAGGAAAAAAATACATGCCTTTAAAATTCCCTTTATTATCAAGAGTTTTAACTTTTTTCTTAATCCTGCTTTTGGTCTCAGAAGTTCAAGCCTTTGCCGAAGAAGTTCCTGATGAGGCATTGATGGTGGATTACACCAATTGCATGACCGGGTGCTCGGAATTTGAGGGCCCGCTGGGTTGTGAGGTCCTGTGCGGTTGTACGGTTGAGCGCTTTAAAACAGCTTTGAATGAAGAAACATATAACCTTCTCCAGGATCAATTGGGGAGGGACGAAGTTAGCCCTGAAAACCGGGCGTTCCTTGATGAAACGGCTAATTTGTGTGTTGCCGAAATGGACCGCATAATGGCGGAATTTTTCCTGGATATTCCAGAGGATGGAGATTTGTTATTGCCGCCCCCCGAAGAAGATGGTGGTAAAAAATAGGCTTACTTTTTAACCGGCCTGGGGTGGCCCTTTTCATCCAAAGCGACAAAAATAAAAATTCCCTCCGTCACCCGAACTTCCTTTGCGCCGCCGACCGCTCTTTCACTTGCGCGAATTGCCGTGACGTCAATTTTTACGGTGATTGAAGTGGTGCCGATCTTTTCAATTTCCGCATAGCAGCTGATCAAATCACCAACAATAATCGGGCTTAAGAATTTCATGCCTTCTATCGCCACCGTGGCAACTATTCCTTGGGCTGCTCGGGCCGCGGTAATGCCGCCTGCGATATCCATTTGCGCCAGAACCCAACCGCCAAAAATATTGCCGTTCATGTTAACATCAGAAGGCCGGGGAGAATTCCGGATTACCGGGTCGCGGTGCTTTGACATAAGTTTTTCCTTGGTTATTTTTCGCAAGAGGTATTCATGCGATAGCCAATAATAGTCAGGGCATCCAGAAGAGTTTCGTATTCATCCATAAAAGCCAGTTCGCCAATTTCGATCAGCTCTTCCGAGCGATGAAATTCCATCAGCCCAATATGGCCGGCCCTTGGGGAAATCATAATATCCGGAGGATCGCCCGCCAGGCGACTACGGCTTAGGCGGTTTTGGACAATGTTTAAGGACGCCACCATGTTGGCAAAAATCGAGGGGGAATCTTCTTTTGTCGCCAGAAGTTTTCGCATAAAAGTCTGCGAAATCGGATTTCTGGTAAATGTGTCGGCCTTCATGAAATCCGTGAAAACGCCGTATTGTCCGGTGCCGACAATGCCTTCCCGCTCTGCCCGGGCTCTGCCATAAATATCCTCGGACAGGTTTACGGCAATAACCAGCTCAGCCCCCAGCGCCCGGCACGCAGAAACCGGAATCGGGTTTACTAGCGCGCCATCCACCAGCCAGCGGCCCTGGTGGCAAACCGGCTCAAACACCCCAGGCAGGGCAAAGGAAGCCTGGACGGCATCGATTAAAGGGCCGTCTTTCAGCCAGATCTCATGGCCGGTCATCAACTCACAACCAATCGCCATGAAAGGGGTTTTCAGATTTTCAATATCGGTGTTGCCAAAACTTTTGACCATTAACTCATGAAGTTTTTTACCGCCGAAAAGACCCGCACCACGGAGTTTGAAATTAAGAAAGCGGAAGAAATTCACCTTTGATAAGGATAGCGCCCAATTTTCCAAATTATCCATGCTGTCGGTCACGTGGGCGGCCCCGACCACGGCACCGATTGAGGTTCCAACCACAACATCAGGAACAATGCCCTTGGCCTTAAGGGCCTTCATGACACCAATATGCGCCCACCCGCGGGCTACGCCCGAACCAAGCGCCAGTCCAATTTTTGGCCGCCTTAAAGTCAAGTCTTCGGGGGCGGGGTTTTTTATAGCCATGGCAATATTTTTACTCCGTTTGAAACTTTGTGTCTCTTACCATGATTGACTGGAGAGGGCCACTTTTGATTATCCTCTTCGTCGCCACCTTTGATGCCATGAAGCGCTACAAGGCGACGCTGGATTAAAACATTTGATTTGGTGG
>JAZFRG010000277.1:0-7216 GCA_036445535.1 Sphingomonadales bacterium | reverse complement strand
TTATATACAAATTGCGTTTTATTGCCCTCGGGTGCCACCTGTTCCAGCACCCGGCCCAGTGCATCGTAAGAAACACTAGAAACCCGGCCAATCGGGTCGATGGTCTCCCCCAGATTGCCTTCACCATCCAGATAGACGGTGGTTTCCCCGCCCAAGGGGTCTTTTAATTCGGCGCGGTGGCCAGGGGCACTGAAATACTCATAAATTCCC
Organism: Sphingomonadales bacterium; assembly: GCA_036445535.1. Lineage (GTDB taxonomy): Bacteria > Pseudomonadota > Alphaproteobacteria > Sphingomonadales > SMXR01 > SMXR01. The sequence goes on along the minus strand of JAZFRG010000277.1, from coordinate 7,006 downwards.
CTGGGGTTGGGCTCTTGCGCCGCTTCTTGCGCAATCGCCTCACCGTCTTTAAGCGATATCACCTTGTTTTCGGTATTGTAGGCGTAACGGATCGCCGGGATGGAGGTGTCCGGCCGTCCCGGCGTAAAGATTTCAAAAACCGGGAATTTAACCGTTGGCCGGACATCGGGATCTGTTGACAGCCCTCCATCGTTGGAAATTCTGATAATCTCACCGCCTGGCAGGGTAATTCTTTTTCCGCTTTGCGCAACCGCAACCTGGCGCCCTGCGCCCAGATTATCATTAATCTTATAGCTGGACTTAGTCTGCGCGCCGACGAAATCGAGCGTCCTGCCAACATCGTTCGAGACGTTATTTACGTAAAGACCGACACTGCTGTTATTGGAATAAGCGATATGGACATTGAAGCCCGAGGGAAAATTCATGTCCTCGGCCCTGAAAACGGTTTTATCGACAAAAGGCGTGCCATTTTCAACGTCAGGGGGGTCCGGCAGGAAGGTCCGGCTTATGAATTCTATTGCGGTGCCGTCCTCCATGGTGATGGTAAAATCCACGGTAGAATAATTATAATGCCGGTTCAGGAACCCCGGGTCTTCCAGATCGCCGATGCCCTCATCCATGCGCTCAATCGTCCGGCTTCCGGTTTGGGTCAGCGTGATGTTGGAACCCACCGGCGGGTCATAGGTATCATCGACCAGTTTAACAAATTGCGTGCCGGATATGCCGGTCTCGAAAGTGACCACATTGTTGTTGGCGTGGCCTTGCCACCAGTTCTGGACAAAAGGCAACAAGACCAGATGATCCAAAGAGCCGGGGGATTGTTTATAGGTATCCTGGGCAACATAAAAAGCAACTATGGAAGCGACGGCGCGGAGGTGGTGCGTGGCGCCAAAGACCTCTAACCCTGAGCCTGATTTTTCCATGGCCATGTACCAGGTGTCCTGGAACTGCCCGGTGCGCTGGTCGTATTGAAAGCCGACCGCTAATGAATAGGGAAAACCCGCCGAGCCGACCGAGAACACATCTCCGGTCGAAAAACCGGTTTCACCGTTCATGATATTGGCGCCTGTGGGCGTGGCTTGGGATAATCTTGCGGCCTTCAATTCGGCAGAGAGGGCGGGTCGGAAGGAAACCTCATGGTTGGCCGAGATTGCCGCGCCGCCGCCGTAATAGCTGCCCGCCCAGCTGGTGGTAAGATTGCCCAGCGAAGATAAATCCCCCTTAAAAGCGATAAAGGCGCTGCCGCGCTGCAGGGTCGCTTCGCGGAAATCCGGCTCTTCTTCAAAGTCATACCAGCCAAGTTCCCAGCCCGGGCCCAAAAAGGCATCATTAACCGCCAGGACCCTATAGCCCGCCACCAGATAATCCTTGATATCCTGATGGACGTTGGTCGACTTGCCATCGAGATAAAATTCGTCATCACAGCCCGCCAGGCAGCTGCCGTAGCCTTCAACCAGGATCAGGTCATCGACCGTGGTGCCGGACTCATCGCCGGGCTCAAACAGATAATATTTAGCGGTTGTCAGATTATCCTCACCCCAGGCAAAGCGATCGGCCGTAGAGATCACGTCCGGTGCTTCCAACATTTGCGCCATGACCGAAGATTCCATGCCCGCAGCCGCAGCAGAAAACCCCTGCAACAGGGCATCGCGATCGGTAACGCTGGCATCGTCTGCGGTGGCCGAAAGCCCGGTGGAGAAATTCAGATGCAGGGCCTGGTCAACAAAGAGGTATTCTTGGTCGGCAATAGCGATCGTGGATTGGGATTGAACCACCCCAATGTTATGATGAATTTGAACCGTTGCATCAGCCATATTTCCCTGGAAGTTTGCCAAGGTGCTGAGCTGGGCTAGATAAGATGCGCCGACCTTGGCTTTTAAATTGTTCTGTACCGTCCCGAAGTTATCTCCGGGAATTAAAGCTTCTGTCCCAAACTCCTCATCGAGCTTGACGAGCATGGCGGCACTGGTCTGGCCCCAGCCGTGAATAATGGCCAGGTGGACCGCCAGGTCAACCTTTTGGTCAAAAACTGTATCCATATAAGTGCCGCTGGCTGCCGCGTAAGGGTGATCAACCGTTAAAGTCAGATCAAACCCCAACCGGTCTTCAACCTTAAGCCTACTGGTATGTTGGGCGGGCGTGGTCCCGTCGTCTTGCCGAACGGTTTTTTCATCAACCCGAAGATAAATGTCAAAATCCTGCTGTTGGGGTTTACCCCAATCACCCTGTTCAAGTTGTAATTCACCGTTATCGATTTCTGTTGCAGGGGCCAACTCAAGTTTACGACCATAAATCTCATCCACGTAAAAAAGCACATCTATGCTGTCGGTCTCACCAGCAATGCTGAGCTCAACCCGAAGCGTGGTCCGGTATTGATCAGGGATATCCCCTGTCCAAGTGGCCGAAGTACTGGCTGTATAAGGTAGACTGGTCTGGCGTAAACCTCCAACGGGTAAAACCTCCTGGTCGATATCCTGACCGCCGGTAATGTCTTCGATATCGGCAACAAAATGGTTGTTTTTAAGATCAGTCAAAAGATTGCTGGCGTAGGTATCCAGTTTGGTCTTGATGTTTGCCGAATTGACATCCTTAACGAACGAAACCCCGGTATCGGTGCCGGACGTCATGCCGGTCTGGGCGGCGGTTAAAAAATCGGTTGAGGTGTAGCCCATCGCCGTCGCCAGATCGATGCCAGCTTTGAAGGTGTGGGTTTTATAGGAAGGATCAAAAAGGTAATTGGTGCCGCCAATATCGGCCTCGACCCAGACATGGGCCATGGTTACCGTTGAAACCGTTCCTGTAAGTGTGGAACAATCAGTGGCGCTATTAACGGTAGCTGGAATACCGCCATCAGCCAGCATCTGGCAAGCGGCTTTGGCATCAGTAATTCTTAACCAATCAGAAAATTCAGTCCCGTTTAAGGTAATGGTGCCGTATTTGTAATTCGCAGTGGTTCCCGCTTCCCGCAAAAGTTCAACCATAAGATGGGCTTGGTCAAAAGAGGTTCCTGCACGGTCCAAATAAGCGCCTAAAGCCCCTTTTTGAAGACCAAAAAGCGGGACAATTTCAATTCGGTTTCTGACAAACTCATAAATCAGATCGGGGTCATTTCTTAGCGCCCGGGTTAATTCTTTAATCTCGACAGGCCGGGTATAGCCGCCGCCCGCATCGTAGGTCAGTTTGGTCGTATGGGTTGTTCCTGTCCCCAGAACTGTATCTGCGGTAGACGGAGTTGTTAAGGCATCCTCATCTCCAACCTCAATGGCCGGAAGCCCGGCGTAGGCTTTAGAAATCAAAAGGAAAGAAAAAAGAATTGTAGCAAATAATCCAAAAAAAATTCTAAACATTTAACTGCCTCCCTCTTCTGATGTTGGCTCTTCGGTTAAAGGTGCCAATAGGGGTTACTGCCCACCGCCTGGGTCATGTGGATTAAGGGTCCCAGTCGAGGTTGCTGTTGCCCCCGATGTGTCTTCAATCGTGTAGGCAAAATCGTAGGCAATCCCGTCGATGCCAGAGAAGAATAAGACCAATTTTTTTCCGTCTGATGAAATGGTTACACTTCCACCTCCTCCCGGACCGCTCGGTTGCTGTGTTACCTCCGTAGCGATTAGGGGGTCGCCATCAGGGTCGGTACCCTTAATATTGACAGTTGCGGTGGTTCCCCTATCACCGTGATAATCCGCATGTCCTCCAACCGGCGGGCTGTTGTTGGGCGGCGGCGGCGGGGGCGGGTCATCGACATTGAGAAGATTTCCAGTGGCCTGGGGAACCGAAACGATGGACCCGGTCGAGGGGTTGCTCAGGTCCATAAAAAACTTTTCAAGTTCCTCCTGGATGGCATCAGAGGTTGTGACTACATTTACAGTCTGACTATCAACCGTTGAACTTGCAGGAAAATTAAGTGTGCCCGATTTGCCGGTATAATCTGTGCCTTGGATGGCAGTGTCCCCCGCAGTGGCGTAAGAAACAGAAAGCGTCCCTGTGGATGTGCCAATCTTGGTCACCGTAAATGTAATGTTTTCGCCTTCAAAAGCCGCACCGCCCTCAACCATAAATTCAACTGGGTAGGCTAACCCTGAATCATCCTCAACAATCGAGGTCCGGTTGCCAGCATCGTCATAGGCATAATCAATAGTAGTGCCATCGGAATAGGTAACGGATATCAGGCGGCCTAATTCATCGTACTCATAATCGACAGTAGCGGAAAGAGAAGGAGAGGAAGCCAGAAGTAAAATTAAACCAAATGTTGCCAATAAAGAAAAGGATTTGGATAGTCTAAAATCTGAAAAGTAAATCATTGGTCCTTCCTAAAAACTAAAACCCCATGTCCTATAAGGTTTATAACACAACCTAAAGGAGTCAAATCACTTTTTTACTCTTTCATTAAGGTATTGAAAATGTTTGTTATTTTTTCAACTGTATGGGGAAAAAAAATTAAGTGTCTAGGTTTTTGGAAAAGACTCGGGATCAGTAAGAAGGGTTTTATTGCCCCAGCTCCTACTTAATATGAATGTAAATAATTGATGGTGTGGTTACCCCCGCTACCATTCAAGATCAAGCTGGGTGCGCCGCGCCTGGTTTTTTGCCTCGTTTGCCCCATGCCAAGGAATTTGGCACACTCGTTTATATTTTTAGGCCATTCGCACCTGTCGGCTTTAACGTTGTCCAATATCCATTGCTCTACCATCGCGCCCTGGCCTCTCTGTTATGCTACTTCGCATTTTAAGCTAAATTAGCGGTGACGCGCAATAACCAGCTTCCACTTACCGAGTGTTAGCTTGGCTTTGAAGCCCCACTTAAATTTGAAATTCAATTCCATCTTCTATTTACAAAATCCGCCCAAAAAAGCCCTCAAATGGTCGAAAAAGAGGCAGAAGCACCGGCCCCGTTCACGATAAGTTCTATTAATTTCACCCCCCAAAGGCACATGAAGTAACCGGTTCCTTTGTGCAAAACTGAGCCGAAAGGAAGCCGAATTATGATTAACGATAATGAGGAACTAGAGCCCCTGGACGATTACGATATTGATATATTGGCCAGAGTAAACAACCTTGAGAATCTGGTGGTAAATATGCTTTCCGCAGGACTGGAGCAGGAAACCAGAGAGGAAGCCGAAGCCGTCCTGGAGGACATGATTGATGGGGTGAAGAGTCGTTACAAACAAGACCCGAGAATGAAAGGTGGGGAAAATCCTGAATTCTTTAAGACCGTTCAGGAGCGGGCCATAGGCAACATCGAGGGGCTTGTCTGGCGGATCAGGCAAAGCTTGGAAGAATATTGGAAGAAAAAGTAAAGCCCCGGTGCCGGGGAAGCGCCGGGGGTCAGGGGAGGGATTGGTTTAAATCGCCAGACTGTTAACCCAGGCAAGAACGGTCTTGCTTTCTTCGGGGGCGTAGACAAACAACTCGCGGACCCTTGTTATATCGCCCCTTCTGAGGCCAAGAAGCTTGCCGACAAATAAAATGAGGGCAGTGTTTTTCTTGTCCGGGCTATCTGGGAATAGATGTTTCGGGCGCTCGTAACGCTCCAAAAGCAAAGTAAGGGTAATAAGCTTTTCAAGGCAGGTGCGCGGCTTTTTGTCCAGCGCTTCGCATTTGAGAGCGGTCCACGATCTATTTAGCTTGCGGTACTCTGATCTAACCCTTTCTATGTCGGGGCGGGCGGGGTTGTTATTAATAAGGGTTTGCAGGGTGAAAAGCCTTTTGCCAATTTTTCTTGCCGCTTGCATTGTGGCCAGCAATGTGGGTTCTTTTGTCATGTCGCCCCCTTTCGGGATTTACGGAAGCCTGGGGCTGAATGATACTCGCCGACAATCACAGCATTTTCCGGGCGCTTACAACCCGGAGGGTAATAGCTGTCAATTTCCCCCGGAGCCTCTTCAATTTCTTCCTTGGTTAGGCCAGCCTCAACAGCCCTATCTAAGGGAAGGCATAAAAAATGGGTTAGGCCGGTTGCCCAAACGTCCGGCGATGATGGGAAAATAAAGAGATTATATTTTTCGTAGACTTTTCCAGTGCACCAATTCCGCCTAATATTTGATTTTGTCATAACCGGCCCCCATTAGCGACTTTAGGAAAGGAATTTTCCTGAATAAGTTTCACAAGTGTTACCATTTCGGGATTGTTGGCCCCTTGCAAAAGACCGCGCCAATATCCAACCTGTTCCACTTTCTCAAAGACGCTAGCGCCTAATTCGTTGTCGCAAGTTTCAACGGCCAAGGCCATTTCCTCAATGGGCCAAACCTTTTCGCAATTTAGTTTTCGGCCCTCGTTTTTGGTGGTGGCTTCCTGAATTATTGCAATTAAGCGATCAAGCGGGGTTGCGATGTAGGATTGATTTTTGAGGTTCATTTTGCCATCACCAAATAACGAAACAACCTTCCCGGAATTACCACGGCATCTTGATTTTTCAGCTTTTGACATTACATTAGACTCCTGTGTTGATTGCCCGTAAGGGCGGTTAACCGAGAGAGGCGGAAGGTTTAGCGACACTCCGACCTCTCTTTTTTTTGGGCGCAAGTGTCCTGTCTTGGGGAAGCTCCTATTTTCCCGATTTAGCTTGTAATTTGAGACAATGTGTTTATATTTAACACTTTGTAGCAACTATTAAAAATAAAGTCAACACAATGTTGCAACTTTATTGGAGGATTGAATGATAACACCCGCACATGTGCGAATGGCTAGAGCTGCCCTCAAGCTGGGGATCAGGGAATTGGCTGAGCAAGCTGAGATCAGCACCGGAACGGTGGTAAGATTTGAAAAAGGGCTTGGCGTTCATGCCGGCTCATTGCGGGCAATGGAAGACGTCTTTAGGGCAGCCGGGGTTGAGTTCATCGAGGAAAACGGCGGTGGTCCTGGGGTGAGGTTGAAGAAGTGAGGTTTTTTTAGGGCCAATTACGGGCCCTACCAATCTAAGCAGGCTAATAAAATAAAAGCTTCGGAGGTGGAAGGCCCGCGACCATGAAAAAAATCATCGCCCCTTAAATCGTTTTCCCATTCAATTGTTT
>JAZFRG010000276.1:0-4483 GCA_036445535.1 Sphingomonadales bacterium | reverse complement strand
CCCTGAGGATGATCACTATGGGTTAAGTGCCTTGGAACCTAGCGCCTTTGCAGTAGGCATTCATAATTCGGCCGCGGATTGGAATAAGGCGCTTTTGGATAATGCCGCCCGGCCTTCGGGGGCGCTGTTGTTTGAGCCCACCGATGGCACGCCCGCCAATTTGTCCGATGAACAGTTTAAACGCTTGAAAGCTGAACTGGAAGACAATTACCAGGGAGCCATTAATGCCGGCCGGCCATTCTTGCTGGAAGGCGGACTTAAATGGCATAATGCCCCATACCCTGACCTTCCCATTAATGGAGCTGGGAAAAAATCAAAAAGATTTAGAAAACGGGCTCATGGAAGCCCTTCAGCCTCTAATTGAAAAGACCTTAAGTTGGTACGAATCTCAAAAAGCTGCAGAGAAAGTTCTTAAGTCTTGGGAAAATTCTTAATGTTTAGTATCCCCGGTATCCTTTGGCTTCTCCTCAACAGGGCTGTCCCCTTGGGGCCGGTGTTGTTCTGGAAACATCTGACGATGGACATTAATCACCAGGGTATAAATCCCAGAAATCGAATCCGCGATCCCTTGCATTTTAAATCCATCCCCGCGGTAATAAAAGGTCATGGTTGTTGGGTCGTATAACCTAAAAATGTTTCCTTCAAGAACCGGCATCTGCTGGTTTAATTCTTCTAAAGAGCCAATATGGTCAAATATTACCTTTTCCCCTTTAGTTGTCCCAATCCAATCCTCAAGTTTTTCATCGCCGTGTTCCCAAAGATTTACCAGCCGGGGGTCATTCAAAGGGTGCTCTTCCGGTAATTGCAAAAGTTCTCTTAATTCTTCGCCCCTTTTTTTAGCTCTGGGTTGGACGGGCCATAAAAGGCTAGAAATCTGACTGGCACATAACAAAGTGGATTGAGCAGCAAAAAACACTCCCCCTTGCAAATTTTGTTGGGCAGACTGGTTAAAAACCCTGAAAGCTGCCTCAGTGAAAATACACTGGTTGTGAAGTTCGTGAATTAAAATTGCCAATGATGCGCGATCCATTTTTAAATCCTCAAAATTATTCTTTTAAAAAGCCGCGATTAGATAGCATAGTCGTTTGCAAATTGGCCACACAAACTTTTAGAAAAACCCTTAAATTGCTTAAAATTATATGTTTTTATGGCATCTTTCTTAAATTGGCCTTATTTAATGGGAAAATTGCGCTTGAAAAACAGTTTAATACCGAGGAGAGGGAAAAATGAAATTAACTAAACTTTTTGCTGTAGGGGCCTTGGCTTCTGTTTTTTTTGGGGCACCAGCTTTTGCGGATGAAAACAATGGTTTTTATCTGGGTGTCCAGGGCGGTGTTAATTTTACGGGCAGTCAGAATTATTCCGGGGCAGTGGGAAGCCATATTGTCAATTTTGATTACGATACGGGCTGGGCCGCCGGCATAGTAGCTGGTTACGATTTTGGGAAATTTTCAACTGAATTTGAATTTACCCGACGTAAAAGCAGCCTTGGCACTTTGAATGTTATTACCGATGGCGGCATTGGCGCTGCCTTGGGAACGGGGGCCCTTGCGGGCGCTCAAAATCCTGCGACAGGGAAAGTTTCCACTAACAGTTATATGTGGAATGTTTTCTACAATTTTTCACCAGAAGAAAAGACCAGACCCTTTATTGGGGTTGGAATGGGTATTTCTTCTCTAAAACTCCAAAGTATTGGGGGCGCAGGCTTGGTGTTTGTTCCCGGGCAGACGGACCAAACCTTTACGGCCCAGGCTATAGTTGGGGTTAGGCACGCAGTTTCCGATGTAGTGGATCTGGTTTTCAGCTACCGCTTTACCCATATGGATAAGGTCCAGTTTAATGTTGCAACCTCCCTGCCGGTTAATGGAGCTTTGAATAATCATTCCTTAATGTTTGGCCTTATTTTCAAGTTGGGAAGAAAATCTCCACCGCCACCACCGCCTCCTCCTCCGCCACCCGTAGCCAAGCCGGCACCACCACCCCCTCCACCGCCCGCTCCTGAGCCGGAACCAGTGACCATTCCGGGTCCGTTCCTGGTGTTTTTCGATTGGGATAGTGATGTGGTCGATGAAACTGCCTTATCCATTCTAGAAGCGGCTTCACAGGCGTATAATGATTTTGGGATCGCTAGAATTATTGCCGTTGGCTATGCCGATAGATCTGGAGCAGTTGATTATAACCAGGACCTTTCCGAACGCCGGGCCTTAAATGTCCAAACGGTTCTTGCAAGGCTTGGGATTAATGCGAACGTTGTTAATATTTCCTGGCATGGGGAAGAAGACCCGCGGGTCCCAACGGCTGACGGGGTTCGTGAACGTCAAAATCGCCGTGTTGAAATCACTCTGGTAAAATAAAACCAATTAGAAAAACTAGAAAACCGGGCTTTAGCCCGGTTTTTTTTATGGCCTTTTTAACAGCGTCAGCCAGCTTAAAACCCGCTTCCGATTTCGAAAGCTGTTGTCTTCGCCTACGATGGTTTGGCTTAGAATAGAAATTCCTGATCTGGGTGCCCCAAGGTCATAAAGTTTAATTGTTACAACGTCGGGGGCTGCCTGGGATGGGACATAAACAAAAATGGTAAACCGCAAATTAACCAGGTCCATATTTTTAAGAGTAATATTTGTCTTACTATCTATCAGGCGTGTGACCCTGTCCCGGACCTCATTAACTGGAACTTTAAAATTTTCGGTAATCTCATCCGGTTGAGCGTTCTGGCAGAAATCTTCATTACAAGCCAAGTAATGGTTTTCGGAGGGGCTAAGAGTCAACCTTTCAAAATCCACTGGTTCCATTTCTCCCGAACCAAAGATTCCCTCTTCAGCAAGATCGTCACTGAAAACGATTAAAAGCAAACCTGTGCCAACAACAAGAGTGCTTAAAACCACCAGCGCGAAAATTAGAGTATCAATATTTGATTTTTTTGAGCCTGATGGGCGCAACATAATAAAAACCTTTTTAAGTTGGATTTAGGGTTTGAGTACACTGGCCAAATTCATGGCGATACCCATATTCCCTTCAACAGAAAGTTTTCCTGACATAAAAGCCATTTGCGGGTCAAGCGCCCCATCCAGAATACTGATAAAATCTTCGAGAGCGATCGAGATTGTGCAATCGCTGTCAATGGTATCATTGGAAACCTCAGGGGGCTGAATTTTGCCATTAACCGAAACAATTCCATCTGCTCCGAAATCAAAAGTCAAAGTGTCTGAAAATCCCGAAGCAATTGCAAACAGGGTTGTTATTTTTTTAGTTGTATCATCAAGACTCACAATCTTTCCTTCCTTTTAGTTTCCTCCACCATCATCTTCTTCATCGTCATCCCCGCCACCAAAAATTCCCTTTAAAAACTTTTTACCCCCCTCCATAAGCTCCTCAATCTTGCTGCTGGCCAAAACCTTGGTTACAGCTGAAGTGACAGCCGCCATCGTTTCCTCGGAAGCCTCCACAAAACTTACCCCTTCTTCGTTGCCGCTTACATTCCCGATATCTTGTAAATGAATATCTGGTAAAATAATCGGCGCGCCTTCCTCGCCAACCGGCAAACCCATGACATAAACCTTGGCACCGGTAATATAAAGATCATCAATTATGACGGTGGTGGTTGTTTCCTCCGTACCCTCTTTGGCATACTGGCTGAGGTTGTCCATAAGCGCACCAATATTAAGTTTCCCCTTTTTATATTCCACTGTTATTTCCGGGTCGGTAATCCTTATTTCATTAATATGTACCGTATCGGACAGTAAAGTTGATGGCTTAAGTTTTACGCTGATGTCTTTCAGGCTGAACGTTTTCTCGGCGTCAAACCCCTCAGGACTGCCAATCACAAGACCAGATAACCCCGCGCTTCCCCCGATTGGTGAAAAGCTGACATCATCAAGAACAACCGACGTTCCGGTATATTCGGGCCCGTATTTTTCTACAGATCCCTTGACGATCGAACCCCCATAAAACATCCCGCCCAAAAAAAGGATGGCTACCAAAGCCACGACCCCAATCAAAACTTTTTTTATCATGCTATATCTCCGGGTTGTTTTTCCCCACCTGCGGCCTCATTAAAGGCCTCCGCCTTCATCGCATCAAGAACTTTTTTTATGAAACCTTTCCTAAAACTTTTCTTGAATTTTTACTAAAGTGTCGTACCTCTTGGGGCCATAATAAATTAGGGTACATGAAATGCAGGAAATTACTGGGTTAAACGAAATAATTGCCGGCAAAAAAGCCGTCTTGTGCGATCTTTGGGGGGTTCTTCATAACGGCCGCGTGGTTTTTCCCGGCGCTTTCCGGACACTTGAAAATCTGCGGAAAACCAACGCAATCGTGATTCTATTATCTAATTCCCCAAAACCCGGTAACCTAGTTAAAGAGCAAATAGAAAAATTTAACATAACCGAAAATTTTTATGATGGCATAGTTAGTTCCGGCGACCTTGCCCGTGAGTTTTTAGAACGAAAACAGGAAAGTTCCTTCTTTTTTATCGGGCCGG
>JAZFRG010000275.1:0-3051 GCA_036445535.1 Sphingomonadales bacterium | reverse complement strand
TGGGCCTGCGACAATTACAACCTTTTCTCGAGGGATAGTTTGCCGTTTGATTTTGAACTTAACCGTTAAGGGGGGTTTGAGAATTATTGAACGCTCCCACAATCCGTCACCCCAGCTTTATGCGGGGGTCTGGTTTGGGAATTATTGAAGAAAAAGAATTTAAAGGGCGGGCTTAAGTTCTAGCCGTCATCACCCTCGTCATCTTTTTCCTCTTCTTTTTCCATTTCTTTTTCTTCCTTGGCGTCTTCGTCGGCATCTTCATAGCCGTCTTTGTCTTCCTCGGTTTTGTCTTCGTCCTTCTCGTGATGGTCGGCAACGGCGACATTCATGAGGCCGAAAACTCCAGCCAGTGAAGCGGCGGCAATTAACGCAAGTAGCTTTTTCATAATCTTCCTCCCAGTGTGTATAGGATGGTCACTATAGGGGGAATGGGGTAATCCTGCAAATGCGGGCAATTTTGGCCCGCGAATTATTGAGGGGAAATTTCCTGAGTTGATTTCTTCTTACCTGCCTTTTGACGGGTGTTCCTTGGCAAACTGCTTGAGCTTGCCTTCTTTGCGGGTCTCTTCAAGGCTTAGATGCTTACCGCGTGACATTAAACCTTTTCCTCTTCAAGCTTTATTGAGATGGGAAATTTTTTCTTCGGCACAGTGATAATAAACTTTAATAGCAAGGCATTCCCGGTTTCATGGTTCGCCTTTAAATGAATCTCATGTTTTCCCTGTTTAAGTTCAAACCCTTTTGGATAATGGTAATTGGCTATGTAAAAATAGCCCAGTTGAGGCCACTTGCTTCCATCCGGCCATTCTTTAACAAAGAAAACATCAAAAAATATATCCTCATTTTGGTTCAGGGAAAAAGATTCCTTCTGCCCCTTAGGGCTAGAAAAAGGATCGTTGTCACCAGTTTGTTTGACAAACTTATAAACAGGGTCTGCTTTTGGGATGTCGGGCGCGGCAGAAACAGATTCTTTACACATTAGCCTTAACTTCCCATTATTAATTGGCTTCCCACCAACATTTTGAAGACACAGCCTATAAATTTTCGCGAATCCATCAGGCTGGTTCAGTGTCTTAACAAAATTGTCCCCAGCGCCAAAAATAGCCTTTAATTTTGGTTGCATCCTATAATCAAGGGCGCGGGCAGTTTTAGTCGCTTGGAATGTTATCACCATTAAGACAGAAACAATTGCCAAAGCTGGCCAAGACCAAGGAGAAAGCGAAATGTATTGGGCAATAGTCACGGGGAGACTCCCTGCGACCAAATACAGTATCCTGGTAAGCTTGGGGGCGTCCTTCCAAACGATTTTCCAAAAGTATGACCAGTATCCCATAATCTTATATTGCCCCACGGTTTAGCGGTTGTCGAGGGCTTCACTATTTCTAGCATTCGTGACTCCTGCGGGGTTTGTGTGATAGCGTGAATCAATTAGTACAACTTAGGGGTAAATTATGACTGTTTATTATGTTGATTGTATCCGCAAAGATAACCGAAACGATCCTTACACCAGCATTGGCTACCTAGGCGGCGGTCAAAAACCAAACCGGTGGCACTTTTCTCAAGCCGAAGTCATTCAGAAGATTAAAAACGGCGATGAATTTTGGCTGCAATCTGGGCTACTCGGCTCTAGCTTGGAAAAACTTATTATCAGCCTAAACCCCTCCAATAAAGAATATGTAAAAACCTATGATGGCGGTGAAGGGAACAATACCCTGCTAAGCCTTCCCTGCTGTCTCTCTACTGACCTTTTCGCCTTAAGAAGCCAGCCCAGATAACCGTACCCCGAGGGGATAATCCCGCAATTTTTTAATGCAACCAAATCGGTAAAATAGGTAAAATTTTAGACCAAATATTGAGCCTAACCCACCAGACCAAAGTAGGTGATCGCCATTACCGCCACCGGGGCTAAGAATTTAATCAGCACCCGCCAGGTGGTGAAAAGCAGGTCCGAGGTTTGGGACAGCTCTTGCTTGAAGGCTTTTTCATGGATTACCCAGCCGGCAAAAAGGCTAATCATCAGCGCGTTGACCGGGATCAGGATCGAGGTCACAAAAAAGTCAAAGGCCCCAAAAATATCGCGGTCCTCAAGGCCTGCGATAAAGCTTAAGGGTCTGACATCGGCCAGCACCCCGTTGGACAGCGCCGGGAAAATTCCCACCAGCCAGACCACCCCGGCGGCGCTGAAGGCCAGGACCGGCCGGGCTTTATCAAAACGCTCTTCCATATAAGCGATGATCGGTTCCAGCATGGCGATCGTCGAGGTGAACGCGGCGACGAATAACAGGAGGAAGAAAATCGCGCCGATAATTTGCCCAAAAGCCATGCCGCCAAAGGCTACCGGCATGGTAATAAATACCAGCCCCGGACCTTGCGATGGGCTCAGGCCGCTGGCAAAGACGATGGGAAAGATCGCCAGACCCGCCAAAAGCGCCACCAGGGTATCGACGCTGGCAATCACCACCGCAGTCTTTGGAATGTCCGCGGCCGCCGGCAGGTAGGCCCCGTAGGCCATCATAAAGCCAACCCCGACGCCCACCGAAAAGAACGCTTGGCCGAGCGCCAGCATAAAGGTCTTGGCGGTAATTTCGCTAAAATCCGGGGTGAAAAGAAATTCGACCGCTTGCCCGAAACCGCCCGAGAACATGCCGTAAACCATCATCAGAACCAGCATCAGAAATAGCGCCGGCATCATAATCTTGACGGCTTTTTCTATGCCGTCCTTGATGCCCCGGCCAACCACATAAGCGGTCAGAATTATGACCAGTCCCTGCAGTAAAATGTTGTGCCAGGGCTGGGCGGCAAAGCTTTGGAACCACCCCCCTGAGGCCTCGGATGAGAACCCCTCAAAGCTGCCCAACCCCGCTTCCACCGCGTAGTTCAACGACCAGCCGGCGACCACGCTGTAGTAGGTAAAGCCAAAGAAGGGGACTGCCAAACTCAAATAGCCAACGATCATCCAAAAGCGGCTGACCTTTTGCTTTTTGATAATCGCCCGGGCTGCCCCGATCGGGCTCATATGGCCCATGCGGCCGATGGTGATCTCGGCGGTGA
>JAZFRG010000274.1:0-10550 GCA_036445535.1 Sphingomonadales bacterium | reverse complement strand
CTTGTTCTCTGGTGATCAGCTCTTCTTCGGTTAAATCAACGGCAATTCTTAAGGCGGCAGCGGTGGTTCGCGCGCCGGTCCGGGTTTGTAATAGCCAAAGCTTGCCGTTTTCAATCGTAAACTCGATATCCTGCATTTCCCGGTAATGGGTCTCAAGCTGGTTTACCACGTCCAGAATCTGGCCATAAATTTCCGGAATATGCTGGTTAATCACGGGCTGGCCGTTTTTCACATCGGCAATATTCTCGGGCGTTCTGATGCCAGCCACGACATCTTCACCTTGGGCATTTATAAGGTATTCCCCGTAAAGCTTTTTGCTGCCATCAACCGGGCTCCGGGTAAACAAAACGCCGGTCGCCGAGGTATCACCCCGGTTGCCAAAGACCATCGACTGGACACTAACGGCGGTGCCAAGGTCATCCGGGATATCATGCAGATGGCGGTAGGTAATCGCCCGCTTGCTCATCCACGAACCAAAGACCGCTTCGATGGCTTCCCAAAGTTGGGTTAGGGGTTCCTGGGGGAAATCTTTCCCCGACGCGGTTTTAATAAGGCCTTTAAAATCCTTTATGATGTCCTGCCACTCCAGGGCTGAAACCTCACTATCCTCTTTTTTACCCAGCTTTTTCTTTTTTGCCCGGACAGCCTCTTCAAATAAATTATAGGGAACCTCCATCACGACGTCGCCAAACATCTGTATAAAGCGCCGGTAGGAATCGTAAGCAAAACGTTCATCCCCGGATTTTTTTGCCAATCCCAATACGGTTTTATCATTCAGACCCAGGTTTAAAACGGTATCCATCATCCCCGGCATAGAAACCGCCGCGCCGGACCTGACCGAAACCAGCAAGGGATTATCCTTATCGCCAAATTTGGCAGCCATTATATTTTCCAGCGCCGACATGGCGTCTTTTACCTGGGGGTTTAAGTATTCCGGAAAATGATTCTGATTGGCGTTGTAATATTCACAGACGTGGGTGGAGATGGTGAAACCGGGTGGCACTGGCAAATCAAGGTTACACATTTCAGCAAGGTTGGCACCTTTGCCGCCAAGAATATCATTCTCCTGAGCGCTGCCCTCAGCCTTTCCTTGGCAAAATGAAAAAACCCATTTAGAGGATTTATGCCAGCCTATAGACATCGTTTCCCCAGCCCCGTGTTCCATCTCAAACCCCATAACAAAATTAAACAAAAAAAAGGTCTCGCGCGTAAACGGAGACTAACAAACCTTATCTGGTTGGCAAGTAAAACCTGTTCCAAAAAATAAACTAAAGCAGGCGCATGAAGCGGTATTCTTCGGAGTCGGAAGGGTCGTTTAATTTCCTGGTTTGGGGCAACTGTTCAAATTCGTGGGATAAGTAAAATTGGTGGGCTTCGACAAACCGGGTGTCTGACCAGCAATCAACGGCCCGCGCCGAATTTTCCATGGCCGCGAAAATAACCATATTCATGAATTTGGTGGCGAGCCCAAGGCGCCTAAAATCTTTGGCAATATAAAGCCGCTTTAGTTCAACAACATTGTCTTTTTTGGTAAAGCCGGCGCAGCCAATAATTTTACCCTTAACAACAGCTACCCAAAAGTTTCCGCCCTGAAATTGGCAGGTTGTTTTGATGGTGAAGAGTTCCTTGTCGATACCATCAAGGTCCAGAACACAATTTTCGTAATCTTCAAAAATGCTGCCGATGAGTTCAATCAGGCCTTGGGAGTCAGTATCTTGTGCTTCGCGAATTTCAAAAATTTCGCCATCCAGGGAGGGGTTTGTTTTCTCAAAATCAGACATCAATCATTGCATCGTAATCGCGGTTTTTCATCCATTTCTCATAAAGGATATAGGATTCTTCTACAACCGCTTGCTCTTCTTCCTTTAAATCAGGGTGCCAAACTTCAAAAATCAAAACAATCCTGACCTGGTCGGATTCGTTTCGGGCCTTATGGGTGAAACTGTCATCAAAGAGCATGGTTTTACCCTCAATAACCGGGCGCTCTTCATCGCCTGACGTTAAATAACATTCCTTTGGGACGACCAACGGCAAGTGGACGGTCAACCTGGCGTTTGAAGTGCCAAAATGCGGCGGGATGGCAGTTCCTGCCTTAAGGACCGAAAACAAGGCCTCTACAGGAGTGCCTTTTACCCTAAAAAGCGGTAGTTCGCTCAGCACTTTGGCGGTATGGGGAAATTTTTTGGTGGTTTTTTCATTTTTCTTCATGCCATCAAAAAAATGAATGGCCGCCCAGTTTTTGTTGCCCACCAAGTCACCCCAGGATTTAGGGTCATACCCACCTAGCTGAAGGTAGGGTTTTACGTCGGCATCGCCCTGGAAGTTTTTTACGAGCTCTTTTTTGATCAGCCCGAGCTGGCCTTCAAGGTCCTTAACCCAGGGAAAATCTTCGCGCTCAAACCAGGAAGCCGGGGCCAGATCAGGGATATAAAAACTTAACGGGTTCTGCATCTTGTTAACCAGGCCTACCTTGGGCCCGTGCAATTTCCGCCATAATGCTTTTTCAATCCGTTTGAAATTGCCCTTGGGAAATTTTGCCTTGGCATTGTCGACCGCCTGTTTTTGCAAATCGCGACCAATTTTCTCGATAAA
Organism: Sphingomonadales bacterium; assembly: GCA_036445535.1. Taxonomy (GTDB): domain Bacteria; phylum Pseudomonadota; class Alphaproteobacteria; order Sphingomonadales; family SMXR01; genus SMXR01. The sequence continues at coordinate 7,958 of JAZFRG010000274.1, read as the reverse complement.
TTTATTTAATCTTAAAATGCGCTCGACAACAATTCTGGGCAGAACCTTGTTTTTATCCTGGGCCATTACCGACGGGTTGAGGTCAACCGCAAAGGAATAGGCCCAGGAAGCTTTTTCATTTTCGCCCATTTTTTCGTAAACCGCCCCCAAATAAATGTAGGGGAAAAGGTTGTTTTCATTGAGCCTGATGGCCCGCCGCAGGATTTTAAGGGCACCCGGATAATCACCGACCTCTTCCAATGAAATGGCATAGGTCAACATCATATCTTCCTGGTTAGGTACCAGGTCATTAAAGGCCTTGTAATGCTTTACGGCCTCTTCAAAGTTTTTCTCATTGGTGTACCACTGGGCAAGAAAACGGTGGGCCTGGGGCTCAAGCGGATCAAGATCAAGTATTTTCTCAAAGACGGTGACCAGCTGCTTACGCTCGTCGGCCTGGGCCAGCTCCTTGGCTTGCTGGTATAATTCCTCAAGTTTTTGATCGTCGGTGGTCATAAAGCTCCCTGGAGAAGGAAAGGGCCCGGCCTAAACCAGGCCCACTTAATTAACGTGAGTAAAACTCAACAACCAGATTTGGTTCCATAATCACCGGATAAGGAACTTCATCATGGCCGGGAACGCGAACAAAGGTCGCTTTGAAACCCTCACGGGTTACGTATTCAGGGACTTCACGTTCAGCGCTGTTTGCGGCTTCGATTACCATTGGAATTTCGCGTGATTTTTCACGAATTTCAAGAACGTCACCGGGTTTCAGGCGGGCCGAGCCGATGGTGTGCTTTTTACCATTTAAAAGCACATGACCGTGGTTAATAAACTGGCGCGCAGCAAACACAGTGGGGACAAATTTGGCACGGTAAATTATCGCATCCATCCTCGATTCCAAAAGACCGATCAGGTTTTCACCGGTGTCGCCTTTTTTCTGGGAAGCCATTTTATAAATGCTGCGGAATTGCTTTTCGGTAATGGAACCGTAATAGCCTTTTAACTTCTGTTTGGCACGAAGCTGCAGGCCATAGTCAGAGGTTTTTTGACGGCGTCTTTGGCCATGCTGGCCGGGGCCGTATTCGCGCACATTGACAGGGCTTTTAGGACGGCCCCAAATGTTTTCGCCCATACGGCGGTCGAGTTTATGCTTTGCTTGAATGCGTTTAGTCATGAATCGCTCCTTTTTGTTTCAAGCGCCACGGACGTGGGGTAACCCCCGGTTTGTCCGCGCGGCCGGCGGGCCAATCCCGCACTGCCATTCGGTTATGTGAGGTGGGGTTTATTGCGATTCCCGGGGCATGTCAAGGTCTTGTTTAGAACATTAAAAACAAAGACTTAAGGTAAAATTTTTATTCCTCTAAAAGAGTGTCGTAAATTCTTTGCTGATACCAGTCATTTTCGGCCTTGGCGGCTTCTTCCAAAGCCTGTTTTTCGATCTCGGTAATGCCCGGTTTCCAGACCTCAAGGCTAAGCACAATCAGCCGCTCAGATGCCTTATTCCAGATGTCATGAATAAAGCTGTCATCAAACACCAGGCATTTTCCTATTTCATATGGGCGGGTCTCGCCGCCCACCGTAATCCCGCAATCACCGGGAACCACCAGGGGCAGATGAATATTCAGGGTGGTATTATTCAGGCCAAAATGGGGCGGGACTTTTACCCCCGGTTTCAGGGTCGATAGTTTGGCCCCTGAAACCAACCCCTCAATACCATAAAGCGGCAGGTCAGCGATGGCGCCCCAGATCTTTGGAAAACGTTTTTGGGCTTCGGCCCTGGGCCGGAAATTCTCATGAAAATAATAAGCGCCCCAATCACTGGACCCGGCCAGTTGCGCCAGGTCCGGGCTAAGGTTCTGGTTTTCCCTTAGGGTTGGTTTAAAATCAACTTCGGGCCTTAGATTTTCCAATACCTCTTGTCTAAGCGCATCAAAATTCTCCTCAAGGCCCGGGATAAATGCCAGAGCGGCTTTATCAAACCAGGGCCATGAGGGCAGCTCAGGCATAAAAATCACCTGGGGCTGGTGCAGAACATTATCCCCCACTGGACCCTTTAAAAACCGAACATATTTTGTGTCATCAACCCGCTTTATAGGCTCGCCAATTTTTTCACCCAACTTTGCCACCGCCTTTGAGATCGCCCCGGCCAAGGATTTATCCAGATGGGCCTTGGAAAATTCAAATTGGGGTTGGTGGGCGCTCAGCTGGGCTTTGAGGCGCTCATCATTTTTAGCCTTGAGGCTTGCGATGATCTGGTAGCAATGGAAAAAAGCGGTGGTGGCCTGTTTTTCATAACCGGCCTTTTGGGATAACTGGCCTAACACAAAAAGAATTAAATAATCGCCCTTGAGGGCTTTCAAGCCTTTTTTACAAGCCAAAATGGCCGCTTCAAGATCGCCGGCGTTTTCCGCAGCCTGGGACCAGCCAATAAAAATTTCCCAATGGGGGGATGAAACCTCTGAAAGCTTTTTCCAGTACCCGGCAGCAGCCTTGAAATCTTTATTAGAAAGGCTCCATTTGGCAAGAAATTGCAGGGCTATTTTATTGCCCTTATCCTTTTTTATCAGCCCTTTAGCCATCTTCGCGGTGCCGGCCAGATCACCGCCTTGCCAAAGATCCACAAGCTTTTTCTCGAAATCAGATGTGGTCATTTTAACCCCGAAAACGCCGGATCAAAGATGAGGTGTCCTGGCGGGACCCCCCCATGCCCTGGATTTCTTTATAAAAGCCATCGGCCATCTCAGCCATCGGCAAGTTTAGCCCCATCCTTCTGGCCTCGGAAAAAACCATGCCCAAGTCCTTCCTCATCCAGTCAACCGCAAAGCCGAAATTAAATTCACTGGCAATCATTGTTGAGGCGCGGTTTTCCATTTGCCAGGACCCGGCAGCGCCTTTGGAAATGACCTCAATGACCGCTTCCATATCGAGGCCAGCTTCCAGCCCAAAGTGGAGCCCTTCAGCAAGCCCTTGAACAATCCCCGCAATGCAAATCTGATTGACCATTTTGGCGGTTTGCCCGGATCCGGCCTTGCCTAAAAGTTTTTGCATTTTGGCATACGCCCCAATGGCGCTTTGACATTTTTTATAATCCGCTTCCTTGCCCCCGATCATTACCGTCAGGGTGCCATTAACCGCCCCGACCTCGCCCCCGGAAACCGGGGCGTCTAAAAACCCGAAACCGCGCTTTTCGGCCTCAACCGATAATTCGCGGGCAAGTTCAGCACTGGCGGTGGTATGATCTACAAAAACTGAAGCCTTTTTCATGGTGGTAAAAGCCCCCTCCAGCCCAAGGGTGATTGCCCTGACATCCGGATCAGCGCCGACGCAGGCAAAAACAATGTCCTGATCTTTTGCCGCCGCAGCCGGGGTTTCGGCGCTTTTATGATTACCCTCCCCGGTTTTGCCAAACTCCTTTAGCCACTTTTCGCTCTTTTCCCGGTTTCGGTTAAAAACCGTAACCGCTAACCCCTTTGCCGCCAGATGCCCGGCCATTGGATATCCCATGACCCCCAGCCCCAAGAATGCAACGTTATTCGCCATAAATCTTTCCTTCCCCCCTAAATGGGCCTTCTGTTATTCTGGTTTCCTGAGTATGCTTGGTAAAGGCCCAAGTAAAGGGATAATTGTGGGCCCTAAAATCAGGAGGAAAAAAGTGTTCCCAATAGACCCGATGATCCATATGTGGGCGACCTTCGGCATAATTGCCGTGGCGGTCGGGTTTTATATCAGCGAGAAACTTTCTCTGGAGATCACCTCGCTTGGGGTGATTGGCACCCTTATGATCTTTTTCTATTTGTTCCCATCGGCCGAGACCGGAGATGCGCTCTTGGGTACAGGGGAAATTTTGGCAGGATTTGCTAACCCTGCCCTGATTGCCATCATTGCCCTTCTCGTGATTGGTCAGGGTTTGGTGCAATCCGGGGCGCTGGATGAAATGGCGCATCTAATTGTTACTGGGGGAGGCAAACACCCGCGAATTATCATGTATATTATCCTGGCGTTGGTGATGATTTTAAGCGCGATTATGAACAACACCCCGGTGGTGGTGATGTTTATCCCGATTATCGCCGCACTTGCCGCCCGGCTTGGCAAAACCGTAAGCCATGTCATGATCCCGCTAAGTTATGCAGCAATTCTTGGGGGCTCATTAACCCTGATTGGTTCCAGCACCAACCTTCTGGTTTCAGGGACGCTTGAGACTGTCACCGGTGAAGGCCTGGGCTTTTTTGATTTCACGGCACCTGCCGCCGTTATGGCAGTGGTTGGATTCTTATATTTAATCCTGATTGCGCCAAAATTGTTAAAAGACCGGGCAAGCCTGGCCGGAACCTATAGGTTAGAGAGCGGCAAACAATTCCTGGTTCAGGCCGAGGTTACCAAAGGCTCTTTTCTCGATGGCATGTCCTCGACCGCTGGCATGTTCCCAGGGCTAAAAGAAATGACCATCCGCCTGGTCCAACGCCGCGAACAACAATTTCTGCCGCCCTTTGAGGACATCAAGTTAAAACCGGGGGATCATCTTGTAATCGCCGCGACCCGGAAGGTTCTAACCGATGTTTTGAAAAAAAATCCAGGAATGTTGTCCGGAATTGTCGAAGAAAATTTAACCTCAGAGAGCGAGCCCACCGAGGCCAAGAAAGGCCAGGTCCTAGCTGAAGTTATGATTGCCCCGGCCTCGCGTATGCACGGGCTCAGCCTCCAGCAGGTCGCCTTTCACAGCCAAACCGGTTGTATTGTGCTGGGCATCCAAAGACGCTCCAGAATGCTCCGCTCAAACCTGGACAAGACCCGTTTAGAGCCCGGCGATGTGCTATTGGTTCTGGGTCAGCGCTTTGAAATCATGGCGCTTAGGGCCAACAAAGATGTCGTCCTGCTTGAATATTCGGCCAAAGATTTGCCCCTTGCCAAACACTCAAAAAGCTCAAAGCTGGTTTTTGGTACCGTGGTTGTAGCCGCCGCCTTCGGTTTCCCGATTGCCATCGCAGGACTTTTGGGGGCGGCCGTTATGATCGCCCATGGCTGTTTGAACATCCGCCAGGCCGGCCGGGCGGTCGACCGCCGGATCGTGCTTTTAATCGGCGCCGCGATTGCCATGGGCAGCGCCTTGTCGGCGACCGGCGGCGCGGAATTTCTGGCCGATCAAATGATAGCCCTGACCAAGGGTCAAAGCGAAATTGTCATCTTGTCCGCCTTTTTCCTGATGGTCGCCCTGATTACCAACGTGCTTTCCAATAATGCCACCGCGGTGCTGTTTACCCCGATCGCTATTTCAGTGGCAGGGGGCATTGGCGTTGATCCCAAAGTATTTGTTATCGCCGTGGTGCTGGCCGCTAATTGTTCCTTCGCCTCACCCATAGGCTACCAGACAAATCTTCTGGTGATGGCGCCGGGGCATTATAAATTCTCTGATTTCACCAAAGTGGGATCAATTTTAATTGTTCTCTTATGGATTACGTTTACAGCCTTTGCCGCCTGGTATTATAATCTGGTCTAGAAAAGAGCCCCATGAATGAATGACCAAAGTACCATATTTCCGAAGTTTTACATGACCGCCCCCTCGCCGTGCCCCTACCTTGAGGGCAAAATGGAACGCAAGGTCTTTACCGATCTAACCGGTGTCGATTCCGCCCAGCGCCACGAATCTTTTAATCAAATCGGCTTTCGCAGATCACAAAATATCGTTTACCGGCCAGCTTGTGAGGGTTGCAATAAATGCGTCTCGGTCAGGGTCCTGGCAGAAAAATTTAAGCCTGGAAAAACCATGAAGCGGACCTTGAATAAGTTTGAAAATCTTATCCTGGAGGATTTGGATCCGATTGCAACTTATGAGCAATTTGATCTTTTGAAATCCTATTTAAAAGCCCGCCATGGCAGCGGCGGCATGGCGGAAATGGATGAGTTTGAATATTCGGAAATGGTCGAATTGAGCCCGGTGACAACCAGGGTCGTTGAATACCGGGAAAAAGCCTTGGAGGGGCGCTTTAGAAAAGGCACGCTTGCCGGTGTTTCAATCACCGATGTGATGTCTGATGGGCTATCCCTGGTTTACAGTTTTTTCAGGACCGATGAACGCTTCTCAGGGCTCGGGACCTTCATTATTCTGGATCATATTCGCCGCGCCGCGGCCGCTAATCTCCCCTATGTTTATCTGGGATATTGGGTTGAGGGTTCCAAAACCATGGCCTATAAAAACCGCTTTAAACCACAAGAAAAATTAACCAAAACCGGTTGGCAGCCCTTTAAAGAGGACAAAAATGACTAAAAAAGATTTAAAAACCCGCAGAAAATTTTTGCAAACCGCCGGGCTTGCCGCTGGTGGCGCCGCGCTTTTAGCGGGCTGTGGTCAGGCCGAACAAGGCGGGACCTGTGTGGCGGGTTCAAGAACCCAAAGAAATTTAACCATGGTTACGACCTGGCCAAAACATTTCCCGGGGCTTGGTACCGGTGCCGAACGTTTTGCAAAAAATGTCGAGGCGCTTTCGGACGGGGCTATTACCATCAAGGTTTATGGCGCGGGAGAGCTGGTCCCCGCCCTGTCTTCTTTTGATGCGGTATCTGAGGGCAAGGCCGATATGTACCATGCCGCGGAATATTATTGGCAGGGCCGGTCCAAGGCCTTCAACTTTTTTTGCGCGGTTCCCTTTGGTATGACCGGAACCGAGGTTAACGCCTGGATTAATTTTGATGGCGGCCAAGCGCTTTGGGATGAACTTTCGGGCAACTTTAATGTTAAACCCTTTATGTGCGGAAATTCCGGCACGCAAATGGGCGGTTGGTTCAGAAAAGAGATTAATTCGCTGGCTGATTTAAAGGGATTACGGATCAGGATGCCCGGGCTGGGCGGTGAGATGTTTTCCAGAGTTGGCGCAACCCCAGTGACCAAACCGGGCGGGGAAATTTTCCTGGCGATGCCCCAGGGCAACATCGATGCCGCGGAATGGGTTGGGCCCTGGAATGACCTGGCCTTTGGCTTTCATGAGGTTGCTAAAAACTATTACACCGGCGTTCATGAGCCGGGAACGGTTTTAGGCTTGGGGTTAAACCTTGACCTTTGGAAGGAATTTTCGGATTGGGAAAAAGCCATTTTTGAGGCTGCCACCGAGACTGAAAACAGCCTGATGCGAGCTGAAATGGACGCCAATAATTCCGTAGCGCTTAAAACCCTGGTGGAGGAGCATGGCGTTATTGTTAGAAGTTTCCCCGATGAGGTTATTATTGAATTGAAACGGGTCGCGCTTGAAGTTTTGGAAGAAACCGGTAGGGAAGATGATATCACCGGGAGGGTTTATAAAAGCTTTATGGAAAGCATGGCCCGGACCAGCCGTTGGGGTGAAATTTCAGAACGCACCTACACCCGCGCCCGCGATCTGGGCAATTAAAAATATCCATGGGGGGATTACTGAAACTGGCTGATTTTCTGGACGCTTTTAATGAGCGGCTGGGCAAGCTTTTAGGGGGGCTGGTTATTGCCCTTATTATTGTTCAATTTACCATTGTTATTATGTCCGCCAATTTTAAGGCAGGGTCAATCTGGCTGCAGGAATCGCTTCTTTACATGAATTCCCTTTTGTTTTTAGGGGCTGCGGGGTTTGTTCTTCTAAAGGACGACCACGTCCGCGTAGACATTTTCTACCGGGATAAAAGTGAACGCATCAAAAACCTGGTTAACCTTGTCGGGCACCTGTTATTGCTGGTGCCGTTTCTGGTTTTTGTCTGGATCATTGGCACCCCCTATGTGGCCACCAGCTGGGCCAACCTTGAGGGCTCGTTTGAAACCTCCGGCCTTCAGATGGTCTTTATCCTGAAAAGTTTTTTCCTGGTGTTCGCCCTAACCTTAAGTTTCCAGGGACTCTCGGGCATTATCCGCACAATTTATGCTTTAAGGGGCGGTAAATAATGGACCTCTCCCTGATCCTTTTCCTAACCATGCTGGCGACCGTGGGGGTTGCCCTGATGCGCGGCTATCCGGTGGCCTT
>JAZFRG010000273.1:0-8875 GCA_036445535.1 Sphingomonadales bacterium | reverse complement strand
ATCCAAGGGGATAATGTTCATTGGTTCTTCAGCTTAAATCCGGACATTAAAGACCATCGCCGTCAACACACGGAACTGGCAATTGCCTTTATGCAAAATGCCATCAAAATGGCCGCCGGTGAAAATTGGGCCGCAACCGAAGTTCATTTCGAGCACATCCCATGGGGAAAAAAACGAGAAATGGAAGAGGTTTTCCAAACGTCTTTGAATTTTTCGAAGGAAAATAATAGTTTGATTTTTCCAAAAAAACTGATGTGTTTGCCAATCAAGGAAAAAACTCCGGTCACCGAAAATATAAATTCTGACTTTTTCAGTAGCTCCCCCAACGGAAATTTTGCTCCAGTTTTAAAACAGGTTTTAAAACCCCTGGCCTTGGAGGGGCGACCGAAAATGTCCGAAATTTCAACCATGATGGACTTAAGCTCCCGGACCATTCAGCGATTTTTGGCCAAGGAAGGGACAAACTTTCGAACGCTGGTGGATCAGGTTTGTTTTGAGCGGGGGGCTGATTTATTGACCCGGGGCACCAAAAATTTACTTCAAGTTGCTTTAATGCAGGGCTATTCGGAAGGCGCCAGTCTTAGCCGCGCCTTTAAGCGCTGGGCCGGGGTCACCCCCAGTGAATACCGCTCAATGTCCTTTGAGGAGGAGTTCCAAAACTTGGACACGCGTAGAGACTTTTAACCATTTATGCAAAAAAGTTGTGTCGGATTTGACCAATTCAGTAATCCACGATAATTGGCTCGAAATGTTTGGGTCGGCGGGGAACATAACTACAAAATTGGGCGTTTGTAATGAACCGGTTGAAAATTTCAACAAAATTGCCTCAACAAAAGCACGGGGGAGCTTTTTAAAGTAAAGAAAAAGTCAGAATAGTTTTACCTTCTTCGGCCCCCGCTTCGCTGGCGGGTACGCTGGCGGTTCTGGCCGTAGCCGCTGAATTGGCCGGTTCTTGACATTTTGTAACAGAGTCGAAAAATTTAAGGTTGGCGGAAAACATCAAGAACCCCCTAAAACACTGTGATAGTTTTTATCTGGATTGATTCGGTTGCACAGAAACCAAATCATAGGAGGAGGTTTCTATGGCCAAAAAAAGCAAAATGAAACTTAGGATTTTGACCCCCATCGTTGGTTTGGTGTTCGGGCTTGGCCTGTTCCCCACAAATGGACTTGCCGCAGATGAAATTTCCGAAGAAGCCACCGGAATTTTGCGGTCAATGTCGAATTATTTGGGCTCTCTAGAGAGCTTTTCATACGACTATGATGTCGACACAGAGGTCATCTTGAATACCGGAGAGAAACTGCAAATTAGTTCCAGCGGGGATGCAAAAATTCGACGACCAGACGGATTTCTCTTTGTCCGCCACGGCGGCTTTGAAAGCGGCGAGTTATACTTTGATGGGAAGTTCACCACCCTTTATGGAAAGAGCCAAAACATTTTTTACCAGATCGAGAATGTCGGGACCATCGATGATGCAATCGATAACTTGCGCTACGAGCTTGGAGTGGATGCTGCAGGTGCCGACCTGATGTACGCTAATCCGTATGAAATTCTCATGGAAGGAGTTGAGAGCGGGGAGTACATCGGGAAAGGGGTTGTGGGCGGCGTCGAGGGTCACCATCTCGCGTTTCGCCAAGAGGAAGTTGATTGGCAGATCTGGATTCAGACCGGAGAAACACCTGTCCCGATTAAATACATAATTACAACAAAGTGGATGACAGGCGCCCCACAGTATTCAATACGTTTGCGCAATTGGAATGTGAACCTGGATTTCGGCGGTGAGACCTTTCAATTTACGCCACCGGCCGGGGCCACTGAGGCTGAAGATTTCTTTATAAATGAAGTGGGCGAAATTACCGTAGGAGAATAGCCATGACGCACAAATTTTTTAAAGGAAAGTTAGCCCTGGTTGGCTTTTTGGCTGGTGCCTTTTTAATTGGCGGGGACATTATAAGTGAAATCGAATTTAGTAACCCTTTTGTCTTTGAAATTGGTAAATCTTTTGTCTTTGTCAACGAAGCAGAGGCCCGTGTAGGGCGTCCGTTGACACCAGCCAGTGTACGTGGAGTAGCCCGCCGCACCACCCGCCGCCGGGTCATCAGGCGTACGACCATTTACGTGGCAACATTGCCCACATCTTGTTCTCGGGTAACGATTAATAGTACCTTGCTCCATCATTGCGGGGATACCTACTACCAGTCATCCGGTGACACGTATGTGGTGGTTAACGTCGAGTGATTTTGGTCTTTGCAATGACAGGGAATAGGAGGGGGGTTTTTGATGCAATTGGGCGTGTGTGTTCCCATTTTTCAGACAATGAAAGCCAATTTTTTAAAGTTTAAAAGGTTACAAAGGTGACAGGGGCTAAAGGGTCCCATATTCCGGGGTGGGCTTGGGTATCCAAATGCGGGTCCCATTCTGTCCATGAGTCACACACACCCTTATCCGAGATCTCATTTCCCCATAGAAAAAATTATGAAAAATTTTATTAGATCCTTTTAGGGGCCCCAGAGCCTTCCAAGAGACTAATTTCCCCCAAGGGGGGGGGAAGCGTTTGGGAATTCAGCCATAACCAGTCAAAAAAGGCAACTCTTGAATTATTCAAGTTTAACCCTATTTTTGATTTTGTGAAGCTGACAAATGATTAAGATTCCAGGGAAATCCGATGGACAGGGATAACGGTTTAAATTGGCCAACAGTTTGCCGGCGAAGCGTATTGAGCGGCCTAACGGCAACAGCGTTTTTGGCCCTGCCGATGGTGCGCGTAGCGCCCGCAGCCATGCCAGAACGACGGCTTCGTTTTTTTAATATTCATACCGGGGAAAGAGTTGAAGCGGTTTATCATGACACCGGCGGGCGGGTGCCGGAAGCGTTAGCAGAAATCAATCATGTTTTGCGCGACTGGCGCACCTCAGAGGTGGCTGCAATTGACCCGACGCTCTTGGATTTCCTTCATGTTGTTAAAACAAAGCTGGCCACAGATGCCGAGTTTCATGTAATCTCCGGGTATCGAAGTCCCAAAACCAATGCCAAACTTGCCTCCAAAAGCAACGCTGTGGCCAAAAAAAGCCTACATATGCAAGGCCGCGCCATAGATGTTGCAATTCCGGGCTTTAGCGTTGCCGAAGTAAGCGAGGTTGCCCTTTCCCTCAAACTGGGCGGCGTCGGCAGCTACTCTAAATCAGGCTTTGTACACCTCGACACAGGACGTTTCCGCCGCTGGGGCTCCTAACTGGCCCCATCGGAAAATGGCTTGGCCGCAGAAAAGGGGGTGTCGAGCGCCTCCAGTACGGCCGCGTCGCGATTGTAAACATCCGGGAAAAAAAGTAGTTCTCCATCGGTAAAATTTTGCACAGCCGTCAAGTAAAGCAAGTAAACCGGAATTTTTCTCGATAAATGAATGGTACGGGTGGTCCCAGCGGCATAGACGGCGTCTATGTTTTCCCGCGACCATTGGGGTTGGTCGGAAAGAAGTATTTCAGCCAAATCGAAGGGATTTTCAATGCGAATACAGCCGCTGGAAAACGCCCGGCTGGTCTCCCCAAACAGTTCCCGGTGCGGGGTATCATGAAGATAGACGGAAAAGCCGTTGGGAAAAATAAACTTAACCCGCCCCAAGGCATTGTCCTCGCCCGGCCGTTGCACGACCCGATATGGAAAATTTCGCGGGTTCACGTTTTCCCAGTCAATCGAAACCGGGTCAACCAGCTTGCCGTTAACATCAAAGAGATCGAAATGGTTTTGGTTCAGGTAATTAGGGTCTTTTTTGGCATTGGGGATAATTGAGCGCCGCTTGATTCCAGACGGTACTGTCCAGGTTGGGTTGATTACGACATAGCTCAGCAAGGCGGTGAAAACAGGGCTTTGGCGATAGGGTTTGCCGACCATTGCCTTGGTTTGCCAAGCAATTTTCCAATCGCGGAAATAATAGGCCGTAAACCCCGCGATATTGGCGATAATGAATTCTCCCGCAAGATCCGCTCGCTCACTGCTGACCCAGCGCAATCGCTCCATATTGACGCGAATCTGATCAACCCGCTCCGCCACGCTTTTATTGAGATCGCGCAAAGTCGCAGGGCCCACAACACCGTCGCTGTCCAGACCGTGGCGAGTTTGGAAGTCTTTAACAGCTTGCTCAAGCGAGGAATCAAAAAAATCCGCATTTGCCCCTCCGGAAACACCCAGGCGGTCTCTCAAGACGATGACCCGGGGATCAGTCATGCCAGGTTTAAGCGAAGGCCCGCCTGGGACAACCGGCCAACCTCCTTGTGCGGCTATTTCGCGATAGCGCGCCAACTCTTCCCTCAAGCGGGTATAGCTTGGCAAGGTTGATTGCATCTTTTCAAGAAGTTGGCCTACTTCATGGCCCGCGAGCGTCTGTTCAAGCAGCCCTACCGGATCTGAATCAAAAAGCTTGCGTTTCAAATTCCAATTACCGTCAAGCGAAACCGGATCCACCTTTCCGTAATATAGTTGATAAACTAGGCGCGCGAGCGAGTCGGTAAGCAGAATATCAAGGCTGGCACCAGCCTCCGCATCCAATGGCGTTTCGGTGGCTGCCTCAAGCAATAGGCTGATCACCGGCAAGTGGAAATCATTGGGATCGAGGCCGTCTTGATCCGCCCGGAAAATGGCCTGATACAAGTCGTTAATATTTTCTTCATCGGTCCATGCCGGGGTGAAACGGCGATCTGTGTAAAAAGCGGGTATCAACCGGATGCCGGCGATTTCCCGACCCAGGACAGAAAGTTGTCCAGTATCATGAGCTTGTTCAACAGCTTCCTGGATTTGACTGGCCACAGCCTCATTGTCATTAATTATGGCAGCAGCCTGAACAGACCCCCCACCCACAAGAACCAGTGCAACAAAAAAGAATATCCTCCTTATCGAACCTGTCATGCTGTCCCCCTTTTGTCGGATTAATGCGACCAAATTAGAAAGAATTGTCACCTCTATTTTGATACAAAATCCATGAAAAAGAGGTGAACCGCGCCAATAGCTTGCGTTCTGTTCACGCTGGAATTCGGGCGGTCACACCCTGCGGTCAGAAATGTAGCAGGCAGAAGTGATGTCATCAGTTTTTTCAATAAATATTTCATGGTTAATCCCCACATTCTTTTAGTTGGCCTAAACCAAAAACGGGTAACTAACCGGTTATTTATAAGAATTTAAATTGAACTTTTCTTGATGTTTTACGACAAAGGACAATAAATCTTACCATCCTCATTTAATTACCCCTGAACAATTTACCAAGCGCAAAGGCTATCAAAAAATTGAAACCTTAAACAAGAACAGTGAAAGGGCCTGCAAAAAGGCACAGTTAAGCGTTTAAATGTTAAAAGGTAAAATTCAAGAACCCCATCACCCCGTCATAGTGTAACTGGAACCTGCCGGTAAAATTCGTCTTGGCCTTGTTCATTTTAAAGCCAAAATAGTTATAGCCAATTCCGATTCCGAAAACCTTAGTAATCTGGTAATTTATAGTTATCTTGCCGTCAAAAACCCTGGCGTCTTCAGAGCCCACATCCAGATAAAAAAACTGGAAGCTTCCCTCTACAGAGAAACCTCCCCCAAGTTGCTGGGCGACCTCGAAACCGACCATGGGCAGCGGAACGCTTACACTTCTGATTACAGCTACGTTTATGCCGTCGATCCCTAGACCAACATCAACATCCGAAATATTGAAACCAATAGATAACCCGACCAATGTTTTTTCTTTTACCACGGGAAAATAGGTGTAGGCCAGCTTGATAACCCTGATATCAAAAAAACTTTCAACCAGGGAGTTGATGACAAAGACTTGGTCACCGAAATTGATGGTTGCACTGATTACATTTGAGCCGCTACGTTCAAAATCGTAGTAGCCAAAGGCCAGCGCGTGGCGTTTCTTGGGCCGCCAGTAGCCGTCAAGACGAAACAGTGGTTTTTTCTTGGTGACGCCCAGGTCATCTTCGAATTTGATCGTCGTGCCGAACACACCATTGGAAGCATCAAGCCGGACCCCTGTGTCGGCACTGGGGAAAAAGACCCCCATACTAATTCTGAACTTGTCGAATTCCACATCATCCTGCGCCCAACTAGGGGAGGCAAATAACAATATAAGAAAAGATCCAAAAATGATGAAAAGGTTTTTTAGCTTGTTCATTTTTCCCCCCAAAAAAATATATTTAAATTTTTATCTTTTTGCAACTGGAAATTTTTCCAGGATTTTAGCCACCGCCGCATCAATCAACGGCTCTTGGAGCAGGACTACAAAACAATTCAGGAGATCGCTAGCAACGTAGGTTACGACGACCTCATCTTCTTCCGTAGCTTGTTCAAACGCTACGCTGGCGTTTCTCCACAGGCCTATCGCAAGAATTTTGGGATGAGACCGCGACCACAGGGATCGCAGAGGAAATCCAGATGACTGACCTGTCTTCCTGAATGTTTCATGTCTGCTTATGGCTAATAGCGGACTCTTTTGGGGCCCCAAAGCCTCCAAGAAAACTAATTTCCCCCAGGCCGGGGTAGCGTTAGTGTATTCAACCCCTCGTACCTTTGCCTGATTATTTGAAAAATAGGGCCAACGAAAAGAGTCCGCTAATAGCCAAAAGCGGACATTGGTCTGCTCCTGGTTATTTTTTTTATTCGTCCCTCAGTGCTTTGATCGGATTGGCTCTGGCCACCTTCCAGGTGTGTCCGGCGACGGTCGCCCAGGCGATGGCAAGCGCAATAATTCCCGCAAAAACAAAGTAGGTTGGACTTAGGCCGATCCGGTAAACGAACCCTTCGAGCCAGCCACTAAGAAAATACCAGGCGGCCGGCCAGGCAATCAGGTTTGCAATCACAACCGGCTTGGAGAACTGCCAAACCAACATTTGGATAATCTCGCGCACTGATGCCCCAAAAACCTTGCGAATGCCAATTTCCTTGGTGCGCCTGTCTGTGGTAAACGAAGCCAAGGCAAACAGGCCAAGGAACGAAATAAAAACCGCCAGCAAGGCAAATACTGAAAAGGTAATAAACTGGCGTTCCTCAACCAAATACTGATTGCTGATCAGATCATCCAGGATTGCATAGGAGAACGGAACAGAAGGAATCAGTTCCTTCCAAATGGTTTCAATTTCAGCAATCAGGGCCCCGGGGTCATTGCTACTGTATAATATGGTCATGTCGTCAAACCTCGGCTCAAACCGGAAATAAACAAGCGGCAAATCCTCATAATGGGCGGACCGGAAACTAATGTCAGGGATAACGCCAACCACTTCCATTAAGGCGCTATCCCAGAACAATTCAGTCGCAAGCACTTCGCCAATGGCATCCTCAGGATTATCAAAACCCAATCTTTTTGCCGCGCTTACATTGAGGATCGCGGCCCCCGAAGCGACTGTTTTCGGATCGGGCTGGGACATTGAATCGCTGCCGAAGTTTTCCGAAAAAGTGCGGCCATAAAGCGGTTCGATTCCATAAACTTCGAGGAAATCATAATCGATTGTGATGTGATTAAGTAATTGGCTGCCGGCGTCCTGTCCCCGACCCACAACCGAAAAAAAGGTGTTGTTTTCATTATTGTCTGTCGGCACATCAGAGGAAAGGGCAACATTAATGACTTCCGGCATTTGTTGAATTCTGGCCTCTAACGTGGCTTTCATTTCCTGGGCGCCAGAGCGGCGAAGGTTTCGCAGTACCAAGCGGTTGTCGCTTTCATACCCGAGGTCGACAGATTTTGCGTAGTCGGTTTGGACATATATCACAGCCGTTGCTGTGATCAGGGCAATCGAGATCGCGAACTGGAAAACCACCAACACGCTTTTCAGACGCGACGTCCCTTTGGTCTCTGAGGATTGATTGGCCTTGAGAATTTTTGCCGGATGTATTTTGCCGACATAAAGGGCGGGATACATCCCCCCCACCAGGCCAGCAACTAGTGCCATCAGGATCAATTCCGCCAGAACGCCTCCAGACCCGAAAAGCTTCAATGTCAGGTTAGTGGACAACAATTCATTGTACCAGGGAAGCACCAGCTCCACGAGGCCAAGCGCCAAAACTGATGCAAACAGACTGACCAAGACCGCTTCGCCCAGAAACTGCTGGGTGATCTGGCGGCGGCCAGCCCCCATAACTTTTCTTAAGCTGACCTCACGTGACCTTTGGATAAACCGTGCGGTAGCAAGGTTAATAAAATTAATCGTGGCGATCCCCAAAATCAAAAACGCAATAAGTAAAAACCCGATCACCAGTGTTCTATCGCCCAGTGGGCGAATATCGCCCATGTCCCCGGCTTGAAATTTGGCCCCAAGGTGGATGTCCTTGATTGGCATCAGGGACAGTTCAGCAAATTCAGAAGTGTTTAATCCAAATTTGGCTTGAAACTGGTCGTTGACTGGCATGACGTTGTCCAAAAACCAGGGAAACCGGTCGCTGATCTCGTCCGGGGATGAACTTTCTTTCAGCTTGAAATAGGTATAGTTATTAATCGAGGTCCAGCTTTCATAAAAATCGGCAACGTTGCCATCAATCAGACCAATTACAGAAAACTCAAAGTGGGCGTTTTCAGGGGTGTCGGCGATCACTCCGGTGATTTGATAATCGGTACTTTCTCCCCCCGGGGCAAAACAGCAAAGTGTCAGGGTTTGCCCAAGTGGGGAAGCATCGCCAAAATATTTCCTGGCGGTGCTTTCAGAAAGAACCAGTGATCTGGGATCGACCAGGGCGGTAGTTCTGTCGCCCTGCAAAAGCGGGAGGTCAAACACCTCAAAAAACTCCGGGTCGGCAAAGGTGACCTGCTGTTCGTAAACCGCACCATCCTTGAATACCCGGGGCGTTAAATAACCAAACCTTGTAGCGCTTTCAACCTGCTCGAAGTTGTCCTGAAAGGCCTGGCGCATTGGG
>JAZFRG010000272.1:0-5713 GCA_036445535.1 Sphingomonadales bacterium | reverse complement strand
TCCTCGGCCGGGGCCAGCTCTTTTTGAATGTTCAGGAAAAACCCGGCGACCAGCACTAAGGAGCCGACAAAAATAACGCCAACCCCGGCCTTGTTGCCAATCGCGGTCCGCAGCACCTTGTCGTAGGTTTTGTTGATGGTCTCAAACCAGGTAATCAGGTGGAGCCTGAGCCAGCCCTTTTTTTCTTTCCTGCTCAAAAGTTTCGAGCACAGCATGGCGGATAATGAAAGGGCAATGAACGAGGAAAATCCCACCGCCGCAGTCACGGTTAAGGCCAGCTCTTTAAATATTGTAGCGATTGTACCCTCGACAAAGAAAATTGGTAAAAATACGCTGATCAGCACCACCGTCGTCGCGATCACCGCAAAGGCAACCTGGCGCGCACCCCGGTAAGCCGCCAGCAGGGCCGGTTCACCGCTTTCGACCCGTCGATAGCAATTTTCCAAAACCACAATGCTGTCGTCAACAACTAAGCCGATGGTTAGCACCAAAGCCAAAAGCGTAATCATGTTTATAGAATAACCGGCCAGCCCCAAAACCCAGAAGGTTGCAATCAAGGAAACCGGGACCGTTATGGCCGGGATTATGGCCGCCCTGAAACTGCCCAGGAAAAGATAGATCACGGTAATCACTAAAGCCATCGAGATAAACAGCGTCCGGTAAACTTCAAAGATTGCTTCTTCGACAAATAGCGATGAATCCCAGGAAGTTTTCATTTGAACATGGGGCGGCAGCTGGGTCTGAATATCCTTAACCTTTTCCTTGACCGCCTGGGCGACTTCTAAAATATTGGCTTTCGATTGCTTGACAATACCAATGCTTTGGCCGGTTTCGCCATTATTCCTGTAATCTGTGCGTGAATTTTCCGGACCCACTTCTATGCGCGCAACTTCACCAAGGCGCACCAGATGGCCATCTTCGCCTTCCTTTAAAACCAGCCTGGCAAAGTCCTCAGGCGCTTTATACAAACGCTCAACGCGAAGCGTAAAATCACGGGTAGCGGATTCAAGACGCCCGGCAGGAAGTTCAATATTTTCTGCCCTAAGTGAAGCCTCAATATCGGGGATCGTAAGCTCCCGGGCGGCCATCGCCTGGCGGTCCAGCCAGATCCGCACTGCGGGGCGTTTTCTGTTGCCAATCCTGATCCGGGCAACGCCGTCAACCACCGATAGCTGATCCTCGATGGTGCGTTCAATATAATCGGTCAACTGGAGATGGTCAAAAACCGTACTGGTGAGCCCGAACCACATGATTGCGCGCTCACCAAAATTAAATTTTTGCACCCGGGGAAAATCGACCTCTTCGGGCAAAAAATTGACAATTCCGGAAACCTTGTCGCGGATATCGTTGGTGCCAACCTCAATGTCATGTTCCTGTTTGAACTCAACCGTGATTGAGGAGGCGCCGTTGGTGCTCTGCGAGGTAATGGATTTTACCCCTTCAATCCCCGAAATTGAATCTTCAATAATCTGGGTCACGCGGTTTTCAATGACCTGGGCCGAGGCCCCTGGATAGATCGTGATAATGGAAACCACCGGGAATTCAATTTCTGGAATTTCACGAACCGGAAGGTCGTTAAAGGAAAGCACCCCCAGCGCCACTAAAAGCATACTCATGACAGCGGCAAAAACAGGGCGCTTTACCGATACATCAGAAAGGATCATTCACCCTCTCCCGCGGCATCTGCGTCCTGGTTTTTAGCCATAAAGGTCAAAAGGTATTCGGGGTATTCGGGAACAGATTCTTCTCTCTGGATTTTGACCCGACCACCGGGCCTAAGTCTGAGTGTGCCGGCAGTAACAACCAGATCACCCACTTTTAGGCCGCCTAGAACCTCAACCCTATCCCGGTAACGCCGCCCAACCCGAACCTCAATCCGCTCCGAGGTGTTCTCAGCCGTTATTCTGAACACAAATTGACTGTCCCCGACCGGGATTAAGGCTTTTTCCGGCACCGAAATAGTCTCCGCAATGTTGCTGACAAGATCAACCGTCAACAGCATACCGGGCCTTAAAAGCGCCTCCGGATTTGCAATTTCTGCTCGAATTGTCACCGCCCTGGTGACCGGATCAACGCGGCTGTTAATGGTTGTGACAAGACCCCTGAATTCCCGGTCCCTGTAGGCAGCAGCATTTGCAGCAATTTCCTGGCCCGGGTGGATCGTAGATAGAAACCGCTCGGGAACTGAAAAGTCTAACTTTATCACGCTAATATCGTCCAAGGTTGTCACGGCGGTCCCCGGCGACACCAGCGTTCCTGGGCTGACCTGGCGCAACCCCAACATGCCGGCAAAGGGGGCCGAGATAACATAATCCCCGGCCCGGGCCTGGACTGCGGCGAGACGCCCGGTGGCCTCATCAACCGCGCGAATGGCGGCATCAAGGGCGGCTTGTGACAAATTCCCCTGGTCGACCAGCGTTTTGGTCCGGTCAAACTGTTGTTTGGCTTCGGTGTAGCTGGCCAGCGCCGAGCTGACATTGGCTAGCTCTTCGGCATTGGTCAGGGTAACCAGGATGGTGCCCGCGGCTACGGTTCCACCGTCGGTAAAATGGATCGTCTTTACGGTATCCGATACCCGCGCGGTCAAGGTCAGGCTTTCATTGGCTTTTGCCGTTCCAATGGCCTCAATAATATCTGCAAAGAGATAAAGGCTGACCTTTTGAACAACCACCGGGCTTTCTGTACCTGCGCCCCGTTTCTGGCCTTCATCATCACTGCCCAGCCCAAAAACAACCAAGAGCACGCCCGACAAAAGAATCAAGATGGCCCCGGCCCAAAGCCAAGTTTTACCACTCATCCCTTTTAATGATTTTGTCGTCCCCATTCAAAAATACCCCATTTATTCGACCCACCTTGATGCCAACATTGTAAACTTTCAAGTTTAATACGGCAATTGATGCCTTTTTTCTCAAAAATTTGATGTCCCAGGGTGTTTTAACGCCCTTATTTCCAAATTCCGCCCAACACGGGCGTTGCAAGCACTTCTAACCTCAAGTATCAAGAGGCGAATTAAATAGCGATCAAGGGGCACAAATTTTGAGCGTTCTTAAGAGTACCATAGATACTGCAAGTTCGGGGTATAGCGAAAACCATGCCGCCATGAGCGCGGTGGTTGAGGATCTAAAATCCCGCATGGCAAAAATCGCCCTGGGCGGGAATGAGCGGGCCCGTGAGCGGCACTTGTCGCGCGGCAAGTTGTTGCCCCGTGAGCGCATTGATTTGCTCCTCGACCCCGACACCCCATTTCTGGAATTCTCTGCCATGGCCGCTTATGGCATGTACGGCGAAGATATTCCGGCTGCCGGCATTATTACCGGCATTGGTCGCATTGAGGGCCAGGAATGCGTGATCGTTTGCAACGATGCCACGGTCAAGGGCGGTACCTATTTTCCGATGACCGTTAAAAAGCATATCCGTGCCCAGGAAATTGCCCGAGAAAATAACCTGCCCTGCATTTATCTGGTCGACAGCGGCGGGGCTAATCTGCCCCAACAGGATGAAGTGTTTCCCGACAAGGAACATTTCGGGCGGATTTTTTATAACCAGGCAACCTTGTCGGCAAAGGGTATTCCGCAAATCGCTGTGGTAATGGGCTCGTGCACCGCCGGCGGGGCTTATGTGCCGGCGATGGCCGATGAAAGCATTATCGTTCAGGGCCAGGCGACAATTTTTCTTGCCGGCCCGCCGCTTGTCAAAGCCGCAACTGGTGAGATTGTTTCCGCTGAAGAGTTAGGGGGCGCGGATGTCCACGCCCGGACCTCGGGTGTCGTTGATCACATGTGCCCCAACGATGCCAGCGCCTTAAAAAAAGCGCGCAGTATTGTCGCCAATTTGAACCGGGTCAAGGATGTAAAACTGGATGTTGAAGAACCCGAGGAACCGCTTTATTCGCCCGAAGATTTGTTTGGTATAATTCCGAAAGATGCCCGCCAGCCCTTTGATGTCAGGGAAATCATCGCCCGCGTTGTCGATGGCAGCTCCTTCGAAGAATTTAAAGAAAACTACGGCACCACCCTGGTCACGGGGTTTGCCCGGATTTTTGGCTATCCGGTGGGTATTATTGCCAACAATGGCGTACTGTTTTCGGAAAGCGCCCTTAAAGGCGCGCATTTTATTGAGCTTTGCTCAAAGCGCAAAATCCCGCTTGTGTTCCTGCAAAACATCACCGGCTTTATGGTTGGCAAAAAATATGAAACCGGGGGCATCGCCAAGGACGGCGCTAAAATGGTCACCGCTGTTGCCTCCTCTGCCGTGCCAAAGTTCACCGTCATTATCGGCGGCTCTTTTGGCGCTGGCAACTATGCCATGTGTGGCCGCGGCTACTCCCCCAGGTTCCTTTGGATGTGGCCCAATGCCCGGATTTCGGTGATGGGCGGCGAACAGGCAGCCAACGTTTTAGCCACGGTAAAAGAAGACGCAATGGCAAGAGACGGCAAAAAATGGTCGGCTAAGGAACGCGATGCCTTTATGAAGCCCATCCTTGAGAAATATGAAACCGAGGGGCATCCCTACTACGCCTCGGCCAGGCTATGGGACGATGGGATTATTGACCCCAGAGATACCAGACTGGTTTTGGGCCTTGGCTTATCCGCTGCCTTGAACAAGCCCATCGAGGATACTAATTTCGGCATTTTCAGGATGTAGCGCCATGGATTTTAAAACCCTACTTCTGGACATTAACGAAAAGGGCGTTGCCAGTCTGACCATGAACCGGCCCGCGCGTCACAATGCCTTTAATGAAATGGTGATCGGTGAGCTCCATGAGGCGGTCGATTTCCTTGATGACCATAAATCTGTCCGGGCGGTGGTCCTAAAGGGCAACGGCAAAAGTTTTTCCGCGGGCGCTGATTTAGAGTGGATGAAACGCGCTGCCAAGTTTTCCAAAAAGGATAATGAAGCCGATGCGCTTGCCTTATCCAACATGTACCAGGCCTTGAACACCCTATCAAAACCCGTAATTGCCCTGGCTCACGGGGTCATTATGGGCGGCGGCACCGGGCTTGTTGCCTGCGCAGATATTGTGTTTTCGACCCCGGATGCTGTCTTTGCCTTCTCGGAGGTCCGGCTTGGTCTGGTCCCGGCCACGATCTCGCCCTTTGTCATTGCCGCCATCGGTGCGCGCCAGGCCAGGCGCTACATGCTTACAGGCGAAAAGTTTGACGGCCGGGTCGCCCAAAGCTTGGGGTTAGTCCATAAGCTAGTGCCGGAAGCCGATGAGTTGGCGGCGACCGCACAAAGTTTCATTGAGAAAAACATTCTCGGCAACGGGCCCAAAGCGGTAGCCGCCACCAAGGTTTTAATTCGCGATGTTGCTGGCAAGCCGATCGATGAAGCACTCCGAAAAATGACTGCAGAAAAAATTGCCGAAATCAGAACCTCTGATGAAGCGCGGGAAGGTCTGGCGGCATTTTTTGAAAAACGAGCACCGGACTGGCAATAAAATGAAAATCAAAAAAATTCTGATTGCCAATCGCGGCGAGATTGCCTGCCGGATTATCCGCACTGCGCTGGATATGGATATTGAGACGGTGGCGGTTTATTCCGAGGCCGATCGTTATGCCCTGCACACCATGATGGCCGATGAAAGCGTGCCGATCGGACCCGCGGTATCTTCAGAAAGCTACCTGAAAATTGAAAACATCATTGAAACCGCAAAATTCACCGGTTGCGATGCCATCCATCCCGGTTACGGATTTTTAGCCGAAAACGCAAA
>JAZFRG010000271.1:0-6333 GCA_036445535.1 Sphingomonadales bacterium | reverse complement strand
ATTCGGTAAGGGGTCACGGGAGTCGTGAGCGTGGGATAATGTCGGCGCGGGACCTTAATAATGAGTATTCCAAGGGAAAAGCTGAAATTAATTTTCCAGCTATGATAATTAAAATTAACAGGAATTTCACTTACAGAATGTCCGAGGAAAGGCTCTATGAAGTCACCCGCAATTCCTGGGTAGTTGGGGAAAAAAGAAACCGGGCGACCCATGCAATTTCAGTGGCAAACGGTGTAATCCGAGAGGTTTATAAAATCCATAAATGGCAACCGGCGACCGACGGGGTATGGGGCGAGAATGGCTCAAAAACCGGGCGCTGGGAATTTGTTGGGGAGCCTGATCCAGAAAAGCAAAATCTAAAGGGCTGTACGGTTGACCACCTTCAATCACAGGGCGCTCAAAATCCCATCAGGTATGTAAATATTGATGAAAAGCCAAATGGTCCATCGCCAGACAAAAGAGATGTTTTGCCCATCGAGCAAAAACCCGACGCCAATTTATTTAAAACCAGGCTACCGGAAAAGAAAGAGGCTTCCATAGTCATTCATTATCAAGATGGTAGCGTCGAAACAAAAAAATGGAACGCCTCTCGTTTCACAGAGCATTCCAATGTTGAGGGCAACCTGCGTTCACGACCAGAATTCAGGCAGGGCGAATGGCAACGGCGCAACATTTCCAAAATATGCGTTTATGTGTGAAACACACGAATGAAGCTAAATCTCATCAGCTTGGTTTTTCCTTTTTTACAGCACCACCGCGTATGCTGGTGTGGTCAGGGCTATTGGCTGTGACACTCTGAATATCAACGGTGAAAAAATAAGGCTGTGGGGAATTTCGTTCCTGAAAACGGCTAGGAGCCCCATAAGAGTCCGCTATTAGCCAATAGCGGACTCTTCCTCTGGGGAACAATAATTTCATATTATGAATTGTTAAGGTTTCGGTGGTATAATTATTAAATAACAGCCTTATCAAACAATGCAGGGGAAACCCATGCTTGAATTACTTAGAACCCTCCGCAGGGATGAAGCCGGTGGTACTGCTATTGAATATGGTCTTATCATCGCCCTTATTTCTGTCGTTGCCATCGTCGCCATGTCTGCGGTAGGTACTTCTTTGGACGAAATGTATAATATTATTATTAAAGCATTGGGCGATGGCTCCTAAGCCCAAGAAGGGCAAGAAAGAGAAGCCCTCTAAATAGTCATTTTATTTAAGGAGATACCATCCAATGACCGCTATGACCATTGTAACGGCAATGCTTGCCATTTTAATTTTGTTGGAAGTTTTGGACGTTTGGATGCTTTCCCGTGTAAGGGCTAAGCTTTCCGCCTTGGAAGCCTCCTTACGCCGTCTTTCCTTTTGAGCCCTAAGAGACTGCCATTCTCCAATCCATTTACCGTCTTTGCCTGATGTGGAGAGTGTTTTGTTGGCAACATGATCTCTAACGGTTTGTGGCCCTAATCTGTCAAGGTATGCGAAAAATTTCGCTTTTTTCTCGTCCATGGGTGGAAGGTGCCACAACTACTTTTTGGAGTCGAGGCCAAACCACGTTTCCCACTCTTTCACTCGAAAAGAGGGCTCAGGTTCAACGATTTTAGATTTTTTACCTTTAAGCAACCCGCCGATAGGAGAGGTGTTCTTCATATTATAATAATACTCGCACGCGCGTTGGGTTGGTTGCTTAACTCCTTCTGAACATAGTTTCTCTTAAGCGCAAAAGGATTTGGATGGACAGGAAAACATAGCTTAGTCCGGTTGAACGGGTATACTTTGATTTGAACCAAGACCCCAAGAAAAGATAAAGATTTTCAGCGAGTAGTAAAACGCTTGCTTAATACACCCCCCAAACTAAGAAGACTAAGAAGGAAAAGTCAAAGAAGAAATAGTAGGGGGATTGTATGTGGTCATTATTGGGGGCTTTGTTATTAGTCTTGTTGGTGGGGTATATTGGCACCCATCCCGAGCATATAACCAAAAGAAATAAAGTGCTGATAGTTTTAATGGCCGTTCTTGTGATTGCTGGGATGTATTTGGAGTTAATCAACCCCACCACCAAAGCCTAAAAAGACGAAAAAGAAAAGCAGGGCTTCCTCTGGGGGGTAATTAATTCTTAAATCGTTTCACCATATAAAACACGACATAACCGGCCAAAAACATAAGCCAGATAAAAATGACGTTTTTAACCCAATCGGGGGTAAATTTTATACCGGGGCCCAAGGAAACTATAATTATGATGAGTAATGCTACGATCACAAGCAGCATCCCCAAAACTGTCAGTATAAAATATCTGCGCATAAGCGGTTACTTTCAGTAATCTCTTTTCTGTCAATATTGTTATTTATGAAACCACACTTCCAAAGCCCAAGAAGGGCAAGAAAGAGAAGCCACAAAAATAGGTAAGGCTCCCACCCTAAGACCGGAGCCCCCATTTTACTGGAAGATTAAAAATAAAATCATAGTAATTTGCATCACACGAACTATATCAACCTCTACCGTTACTTTGACATTAAACATTGGATAAACCTTTGTTTAAGCCTAAGCGCACTATCTCATAGGTTGTCCGGGAGAGTCGAGTCTTTAAACCAAGCCTCCCAAGCTTTCACTTCGGGCGAGGATGAGGTTCTGCCAAAGCCCTATGATCTTGACGTTTTGTTTGAAAAGGTTGCCTCCAAGATAAAAGCCAATAAAACCCAGAAAAAAAAGAAGATTCATAACCGCGATTAGTTTAATTGAGAAAAAATTTAGGGATGGCAACTAAGGTCGCCTAACTTGATTTGGGAAAAAACTAGGTAGCAAGACAATCTTTTAGGGTTGCTACCAGGTCATGTGGCTCAAAGGGTTTAGAAACTATTCTGCACGCTCCGGCCATTTCGGCCATCCTGAGAAGATCTTTATTGCCTTTTCTTTCGCCACCGGAAATGGCAATAATTTTTATGGCGGGAAAAAGACCTTTTAATTCCATTATGGTCTCAATACCATCTTTAAAGGGCATGATAATGTCCGTGATTACCACGTCAAACTTTTTACGCCGGGCAAGGCTAAGGGCTTCGACACCATTGCTAGCGACCGCAACGCTGTAGCCTTCCCTGGTTAGAATCATAGTAAATAATCCGAGGATCGAATCGTTGTCATCAACTAATAAAACTTTCGTCACAAAACTTCTCCCAATATAAAACTTGAAGGGTACGAATATTAAGGACCATAAAAAAGTTAAAATTTGATAAAAGAGGGCGAAAAAATCCATAGATTAAAGGTGATATAACTTTATAACTCTTTTGAAAAATGAGGCTTTGGGTGAGGTTCTACTCCAGAGGCAAGTTCAAAATATGTAAAACCCAACAATTACTTCCCGCGAGAGGAAGTTTGTCTCGGACTCGACCCCCGGTTCTTAGTACATTTTGCAAATGAAGTACTTACAACAGACAAACCGAACGAGAAGGTTTATTATAAGGGCATGAAGTATCTCATTCCATTGCTGTTGTTGGCTGGCTGTTCCCAGAACCTTTCAGGGACATTTGACAAGTCTTGGCAGAAAATCGAATTAACGCCCCATGTTTATGACACTAGGGAAGCGGTCAAGGCGGCCTGTAAGGAACTGTTTAACGAAGACTACGAAGCTTGCGCCATCTGGGATAAAAGAGGAAACCATATCTATTTCAAACGCCCGGAAGACGACATGGACTTTTATGACATCGGCCATGAATTCTGGCACATAATTGTCGGGACTTTCCACGAATAATTCTGTGGTCTTCATTTAAAGAGAAACAGACATGTCGGTTGTGAGCGCCATTTGCTTTGCGGTGGCCAAGGCGCTGATTATGTTGGCAACCTCGTGTGTCGGGGCCAGCTGCAGGATATTGCTGGCAGGGCCGGTCCATTTGGGGCTCAAACCATAGTTATTTTTTGTGAAGGAACGAATTGTTTATCTTTTGCGGCTAAAAATGTGGTTTATTGAAATGGTTGAGTCTTAGCTCGGGATTTGGAGTATATTTGTTATGGGAAAGTTAGAAAAAGAGGGCCGTCAATCATCCAAAGGGGCAAAAGCAGAACCCTTGAAGGCTCTTTCCCTTAACCTGGATTTCGGCGGAATTTTAGCCGCGGGGGTTCTGGCGTTCCTGGTGCGTTTCGGGCCTGAAGTCCCGGGCGCAAATTATTTAGTGCTGCTGGCCCTTGGAACCGGGCTGTCCATTCTATTTTTAAATCTTTTCCACCTTTATGACCGGGCGGTTTTTTCCAACCCCCTTTCCCGCCAGTTCCGCCTCTGGGGGGTGTGGAGCGGGGTTTTTGTGGCCCTGGTTTTGATTGGCTTTCTGACCAAAACCAGTGAGGATTTCTCAAGAATCTGGGTCGTTACCTGGTATGTTTTTGGCCTTGGCGGTCTGTTTTTCTCAAACGCATCAATCCGCATAGTGCATATCCGCCTGAAAAGGGCTGGCTACCTGACCCAAAAAATCGCCGTGGTCGGGGTGTCGGATATTGCCGGGCGGCTGCTTGAGCATTTGTCGTCCCGAAAGGCTGGCGCCCCCCAGCTGGTTGGGGTTTACGACGATCGGAACAAAAGCTTTTCAAAGAGCGAACCAAAAAAACCACTGAAGGTTATTGCAGGAGGCCTGGACCACCTGGAAGAGGAAATTCGCGCCCACCGGGTCAACGAGGTGATCCTGGCCATCCCCTGGGACCAACCGGCGCGAATCCAGAAGATAGTTTCCCGGCTTTCCCACACCCCGGTCGCCATTCACCTGTCCCCGGGCCCGGTGGCGTTTGATTATCTTTACCGCGCCCCGGTGACCTTCCACGGTCTCAACCTCCTGAATTTGGCTCTCCGGCCGCTGAGCCATCTCGAGTGGCTCATCAAGGGGCTCGAGGATCGCCTGCTGGGCGCTCTTTTATTGCTGGCGGCAGCGCCGATTATGGTGTTGGTCGCGCTGGCAATCAAGCTCGACAGCCCTGGGCCGGTGGTTTTCAAACAAAAGCGCCAGGGGTTCAATAATAAAGAGTTCCCTGTGTTCAAGTTCCGCTCCATGGTTGACGGCCGGAAGGAAGCCAAAGGCGTCCCCCAGGCGAAAAAGGACGATCCGCGAGTGACCCGGGTCGGCGGTTTTTTAAGGCGCACCAGCCTCGATGAGCTGCCCCAGCTTGTCAACGTTGTCTGTGGCAAGATGTCGCTGGTCGGCCCCCGGCCCCACGCCCTCGCCCACAATGATATCTTTGCCCGGAAGGTCGCCGATTATTTTGCCCGCAGCAAGATCAAGCCTGGCATTACCGGCTGGGCCCAGGTGCATGGATATAGGGGCGAGATCAAAACCGACGAGGACATTAAAAAGCGCGTGCAATATGATCTCTATTATCTTGAGCACTGGTCGCTGTGGCTGGACCTGAAAATCTTAGCGCTAACGGTGGCGGTCGTGCTGTTCCAAAAGAAAGCTTATTAGAAAATTTTTAATTAACTTTATTTTATTATATTTATGAATCAAATTTATAAAAAACCAAAAATATTACTGATTGCCGGCTCTGGTCGATCAGGAAGCACATTATTAGATCAACTCTTGGGATGTATAAATGGGTTTGTTTCAACGGGCGAAATTCGTTGGTTATTTGATGCCGGCTATGAGGCAAACCAACTTTGCTCTTGCAGAAATCCAATAAGGAAATGCCCTTTTTGGAGTAAAGTGATGAAGGAAGTTTTGCAGGAAAATACTCTTAAGGAAATTTTGTCTTTAAAACGATCAGTAGATCAACAACGGTACCTTTTTCGAATATTATTCCCGGCCCTAAGATCCAATAAATATCAAACCTCGTATGAAGAACATGGAAAAATTTATCTTAAACTTTTTAAATCAATCCAAAATATCTCAGGGGCGAGGGTCATAGTGGATTCTTCCAAGCATGTTTGTTATGCCTCCATTTTAACCCATAACCCCGGAATAGATTTGAGAATTGTTCACCTCGTTCGGGATAGTAGGGCGGTAGCATATTCATGGCTGCGTAAGAAAAAAATTGAAGCTGTTTATTGGGAAAATAAATTTATGCCTCAACCCAAATCGGTTGTCAGTGCAATAAAATGGATGGGAATTAATACGCTAACAGCAAGGCATAAAAATCTTGGCAATCACTATTTAATGGTTCGTTATGAAGACTTAATTATTAAACCCAAAAGCGTTTTAAAAAAGATAGCTAAATTCGTTGGTGAGGAAAATATAAATTTTGATTTTTTAACAAATAAAAGTGGAATAAAGGTTAAAAAGAATCACATTGCGCTTGGAAACCCAAATCTTTTTAGTAATAATCCTATCAATTTACGGTTGGACAATGAATGGGAAAAGGAACTCAAAA
>JAZFRG010000270.1:0-7489 GCA_036445535.1 Sphingomonadales bacterium | reverse complement strand
AAAGCGCCTCGGAGTAATGCAAAATCTCGGTGTTGTAATCGAGCTCATGGCAAGCTGGGCCCTCACTGTCCCCGTCTGAGCTCCGCTCAACCCGGAAAATTGCCACTGGCAAGGCCTCCATAACGGTTTTTAGTTCCAGCACCATGGTATCGGTAACAATCCCGCACGACACCCATTGGATCAGCGCCACCACCGCTAAGGGGCCGGATAAATTTTCACGGTAACTAAGGGCGGTTCGAAGGTGCGCCCCGTCCGATGTTTTAAACCCATTGTATAAGATTGTGATTCCCTCCGGGTTATCGAACGGGAGGGTTTCAGGAGTAAATGAAATTTCAGCCATGGCCCCTTCGCGCCCAACGTTCAAAATAACCTCTTTGTCCCCGTCCAACCGAAGAAGCAAATCCCGGCCTTCAAAGTCCTTGCCGTAGGTCAGCCCATTTATTTTTACAATATTATCACCTTTAAACAGACCGGCCACGGCCGCGGGGGAGCCTGCCTCGATTTCCGACACAGCTAGGATATTATCACTACTTGAAACCTCAAAGCCAAGCTCTGCGCGGCGCGCCAGATCGCCCTCCACGGTTACTTCGGCCTGGGCGGGCGTAAAAATAATCAGCGCCAAAAGCGCCTGGGTAAGAATGGAAAAAAGAAAACCAGATTTCATCATGATGATTTCCCCGTTTTGAAAAATAACTGGAAGCTTTAAAGTTAAGCCCGAGGGTTAATTATTCCCAAATACTTTTTTGGGTACGCAAGGAAAAAGGATTAAAAAAGCGACCAACCGCCTTTTTTTAGCGACGAGTTTCAGGTGAAAAATAAAGGGCCAATGAGGCCGGCCACAAAAATTTGGTATTTTAATTTTTTGAAAAATTCAAAAACACATAATTCTTGGAGATGCCGTAAACGGTGGCGACCCCATAAAGCCAAAACAAAATTGAAAAACCCAACATTATTGGAAACCAGTAAATCCGCTCATAAGCTTCAAAGGCAAGACGGCCCTGAATAGGCAAAAAACTTAAGAACAAGAAAGTTCCGAGACCAAAATAGGTCCCTTCAAAAAGCGGTCGTTTCAGGCGCCCCTTGATCAACCAAAGGTAAGCCGAGCCGGCAACCAGCCCGACAATCCCGCCGAACAGAATTACCTCCAAAGACCCACTGAATGAAAACCCCATTTCCCCGGTCAAAATCCACCCGGTTAAAAACATCCACAAACGACCGCCAATTCCAAGAACCAGGGCTCCTGCCATAAAAATTGTAAGAAGGTTATTAAAAAAACGAACCATTTTCCTCTCAAAATCCCGTAAAAACCTAAGGCTAATTGTACCTTAAAGAACTGCAAGGGGGTAGAGGTTTAAATTTTTAGCCAGGAAGGCAGTTTGGCCCCCGGGTTCGGGTCGCTGGGTTTATTCCGCCCAATCCAGGATGACCTTGCCCGACTGGCCTGAGAGCATGGCATCAAAGCCTTTTTGAAAGTCATCAACGCCGTACCTGTGGGTGATGATTTTGGAGACATCAAGGCCCGATTCCAGCATCGCCACCATCTTGTACCAGGTATCGTACATTTCGCGGCCGTAGATCGCCTTGATCATCAAAGCCTTCATGATGATGGCCGGGATATCAACCTCAACAGGACCGGAAGGAAGCCCCAGAAGGGCGACCTTGCCGCCCATGATCATGTTCTCAATCATCTGGCTTAAGCCCGCCGGGTTGCCCGACATTTCAAGGCCAACGTCAAAGCCCTCGGTCATTTTGAGTTTGGCCTGAACATCTTTAATATCTTCTTTTGTGACATTGACCGGGATAACATCGGCGACCTTGGCAGCCAGATCGAGCCGGTACTGGTTGACATCGGTTATCACTACGTGGCGGGCGCCAACATGCTTGGCGATGGCCCCGGCCATAATCCCGATCGGCCCGGCGCCGGTGATCAGAACATCCTCACCGACAAGATCAAACGACAGGGTAGCGTGGGTGGCGTTGCCCAGGGGATCCATGATCGCTGCAATTTCCATCGGGATATCGTCCGGCAGCTGGATCACGTTAAAGGCGGGAAGCTTCGGGTACTCGGCAAAAGCGCCCGGAAGATTAACACCTATGCCCTTGGTGTCGGGGGCCAGATGAAAACGGCCGGCCCGGGCGTTTCTGGAAAACTGACCAATGACATGGCCCTCGCCGGTGACATACTGACCAACCTTTAAATGCGTGGCCTGTTTTCCCACCTCAACAATCTCACCACCGTATTCATGGCCGGTGATCATCGGCACCGGCACGGTCTCAGAAGCCCAGTCATCCCAATTATAGATATGAATATCGGTGCCGCAGATCGCGGTTTTCTTAATCTTGATCAGAACTTCATCGGCACCGACCTCGGGGACCGGCTGCTCAGACATCCAAATGCCCGCTTCGGGCTTTTGTTTCATCAAACATTTCATCGTGTTGCTCATATAATGCCCAACTCCTTGCCGACCTCGGTAAAAGCGGTGATCGCTTGATCCAGCTGGTCCCTGGTGTGGGCCGCCGACATCTGGGTTCTGATCCGGGCCTTGCCCTTGGGAACGACGGGGAAGAAAAAGCCAATGGCATAAATGCCCCGCTCCAAAAGCTTAGCCGACATGTCTTGCGCCACTTTGGCATCGCCTAGCATCACCGGAACTATGGGGTGGTGACCGGGGACCAAATCGAAGCCAGCCTTTTCCATACCGGCCCTGAAATAATCAGCATTATCCATTAATTTTCGCCTTAAGGCACCCCCGGCACCGATCAGCTCAAGCGCTTTCATGGTCCCGGCAACCAGGGCTGGCGGCAGTGAATTTGAGAAAAGGTAGGGCCGAGAGCGTTGGCGCAGCATATCCACGACTTCTTGCTTGGCTGCTGTAAACCCCCCTGCCCCACCGCCCAGCGCCTTGCCCAGCGTTGAGGTTAAAATATCAATGCGGCCTTCGACGCCACAATATTCAGGGGTGCCGCGACCATGTTCGCCAATAAAGCCTGAGGCGTGGCTGTCATCGACCATCACCAGGGCATTGTACTTGTCGGCCAAATCACAAATCGCTTTCAGATTGGCAATGATGCCATCCATCGAAAACACCCCGTCGGTTGCGATCATCTTATAACGGGCACCGGCAGCTTCGGCGGCTTTTAATTGCTTTTCCAGATCGGCCATGTCGTTGTTGGCGTAGCGAAACCGCCCCGCCTTACAAAGCCGGACCCCATCGATAATTGAAGCATGGTTCAAGCTGTCCGAGATAATCGCATCCTCAGGGCCCAAAAGCGGCTCAAACAAACCGCCGTTGGCATCAAAGCAGGCAATGTAGAGAATTGAATCTTCAAACCCGAAAAACCCAGCGATCTTTTTCTCCAACCCCCGGTGGCGCTCTTGCGTACCGCAGATAAAACGCACCGAGGCCATGCCATACCCAAGTTCCTCCATACCCTCACCAGCGGCCTTAAAAATATCGGGGTTATTTGCAAGCCCTAGGTAATTGTTGGCACAAAAATTAACAACGTCCTGGGTGCCACCATTGGCAGCGACCGTAATCCCTGAGGATTGAGAGGTCGTGATTAAACGCTCACGCTTATAAAGCCCGGCGGCCTCAATATCGCTCAAGGCACCTTTTAGGTGCTGGTAATAATTTTTTGACATTAATTAATTGCCTTCAGATTAAAGCAAAAAACTTTTAATTAAAGAGATCAAAGTCAGCTAAACTTCCCAATTTTTGGCTAATCGTTACATCCCGGTAAAGGAAAATAATTACCACCGCCAAAAGTCCCCACCGACATACTTTTTGCTCCAACCCCTCGGTCTTGTTGCTCTGGCTCCAGAACAAATACCCGGAGGCACCAGCAAAGGGAATATTAAGTTCCCAAACATACCGCCAGTCAGGAACAATCACCAAAACTATAAAAATGGCCGCCAAGCCCATGGCAACCAGAGTGTACATTTGAAATCCTCGGACCAATTCGATGAAATTTTGAACGGGGTCGGAATTTGCCGCTGATGTTTTCTTTACGGGTGCTTTAGTCGCGGTCTTTTTCTCAGTCGTTGAGGTTTTCTTTGGTGCAGCCATGATTGCCCTCCGGGTTTGGGTTTTTGCAAGGCTATTTATACACAAGCAAGCGGAAAGGATAAAGGGCATTTGAAAATTTGCCCCGGTTTGTCTTTATTTTGGTCTTTTTTACAAATTATTTCGTTTTATTTGCCTTTATTAAGGTTTTGGTAACCTTTTGTTAAGAATTAGGGCGTAAGACTGTTCTCATACAGCTTTTGCTCCCACCATGCTGTAACACTTGGCCACCCGCTTCGGCGGGTGGCTTTTTATTTGAGCTTCGCCCTTTTGTGGCGCTTCCTCGGCTGAATTTTTTTTTGAAAAACGGAATTTTTGGCAGATTTCCTTAGATTTTTGAAGAAAGCGCCACAAAAGCGCGCTCAAAAGTGGCCATATCCATTGGGGTTTTAATCGAAACACCTGCGCATTCGTCTTGCGAATCACGAAGCAACAAAACGTAACTAATGCCGCCAAGTAAAAAGGCCTCCGCGGCTCCGGCATCGCCCGAAGCCCCGGAAAAAGGAACCAGACCATCAAGCGCCCTCGCAGCCGTCGAGCCTAATTCGTCCGATAGAAGAGCCCTAAACAAGGCACGTAGCACCGCATCGCCCGCTAAAACCCTGGCAAACATAACCTGACGATAAACATTTGCAGGGATTTGGCTTTCTTGAGGCGGGACCTGGTCTGCTAAAACGCTGGCAACCTTAGCCACCTTGAAATCCACCAAAGCGTTCAGAACCGCACCCCTTTCTCCAAAATACCTGTAAACCAGTGGTTTTCCATATCCGGACAACGCCGAAATTGCATTTACCCCGAAACCCCGGACCCCCCCTATTACCAATACATCACCGGCGGCTTTCAGGATTTTCTCCCTGGTTCTCTCAGAATTTCTAGAATTTCTTGGCAAAACACTTTCCTTTGTTACCTTAGGGTAACATATGCCTTTTATTTAAACAATTAAAATTACAATTTACCCAGCCGCCTACAACAGGGCAGATTAATAACGCTTGTTACTATTTAGTAACATGAAAAATACTTGCCCTATGACTGGAAGTGAGTGGACTGGGCCCTAAGAAAGGAAAGAAGGGAATTGAAGGGGAAGGGCTTACCCTAATGTTGGAGGGGGGGCTTCGGCGTTGGCTGGTTATGAACCCGGATTTTCATAAACGATTTCCCCATCAACAATGGTCATGATAACCTCAACCGTTAAAATATCGGCTTCTGGAATGGTCATGATGTCGGCTGAAAACACAGTGAAATCAGCCAGTTTTCCAACTTCAATGGTGCCAAGATCTTTTTCCTGAAAAGCGGCATAGGCCGGCCAGATGGTGAACATTTTAAGGGCTTCCGCGCGGGTTACAGCCTCCTCAGGGTGCCAGTCTTCGTTTGAAAAGCCATCGAGGCTTTTCCTAGCGACGGCAGCATAAAACTCAATCCTGGGGTCGCCGCGTTCCACCGGGGCGTCGGAACCACCAACAATGATTGACCCTGCTTCAATCAAGGAACGCCAGGCATAAGCCCCAACAAGGCGATCTTTTCCCAGACGATCAGGTGCAAAGTAAAGATCGCCAATGGCATGGCTGGGCTGCATTGAGGGGATCACTCCGAGCTCTGCAAACCTGGGAATATCCTCCGGGTTAACAATTTGGGTGTGTTCATCGCGCCATCTCGGGTCCGGATTGCCCCATTCCTCAGCTGGAACCGCCTCAAAAGTTTCTTGAACCCAATCCAGCAGCAACCGGTTGCCGCCATCACCGATGGCATGGATGTTTACTTGTATCCCGGCTCTCAGAGCTTTTCCCATAATATCGAGGTAAATATCCTCATCAGCCAGCAATAGCCCTTTGGTATCTGCATCCGAATAAGGCTCTAGAAGCAAAGCGCCCCGAGAGCCCAACGCGCCATCCATGTAAAGTTTGATCGCACGGGTAATAACCTTGCCGTTCTGGTTCACACGGGCGCCACTTTTGAGAAACTCATAAACGCTGGGGTTTGGCCCTGAGCCTGGGATAAAGCCCTGGAGAGAATTATAAACCCTGACCTTTAACCAACCCTCATCAGAAGCAGTTTCCATCAAATCCAGAGCTTCCTGGGTATCCCACATATTATGGATTTGGGTCCAGCCATGGGAGGCCAAAAACTGGCTTGAACCGTCATAGGCTTCTGCCCGGCGTTCGTTCAGGGCAGAATAAAAGAACGATTCCGGCCCTTCCTTGGCGGCATCAATAATAACCCCGGTTAATTCGCCTTTTTCATTTCTTAAAATTTCCCCGCCATCAGGGACTGGAGTGTTTTCATCGATCCCCAACATTTCCAGCGCCGCTGTATTCAAGGTCGCGGCATGGCCATCGCTGCGGCCCAGATAGACCGGGCGATCAGGAACCACTGCATCAATGTCTTCCCTGGTCAGGAACCGGCCTTCTGGCCAATGGGTTTCGATCCAGCCCCGACCAACAATATTCTCGCCCTCGGGAACAATCTCTGCATAGGCCCTAAGCCGTTCCTGAACATCCGCTACCGAGATAGACCCCTCAAGATTTAAAACCAGCTCACGCTGGCCAATACCTAATAAATGCGCATGGCCATCGCTAAACCCAGGGTACATAAAAGCACCGTTTAAATTTACCATCCGGGCGTTTGGTGCCAGCTCAAGGGCTGCGGTTTCAGAGCCAACAAAAACAATCCGGTTGCCGTTTGTCACGACCGCTTCGGCATTATCCCCATTTTCGACGCCGGTATAAACCGTGGCATTCATAAATACCGTAAACTCAGATGTCTCAGGGGTCCCCGCCTCCCCACAAGCCGCCAGGAAAAAAACCAATAACCCCAATAAAAACGTTTTCATTCTTTCCCCCTAAATTTTGATTTCTAACCCCGGAGCTTTCTAAAAAGCACCAGAACCCCGACCACAAGTACCGCAGCCAGGAAGACAAGAACCATAACCAGTAAAAGTATCAGGATATCCTGAACCCAGACCCAGCTATCTCCGACCCCGAATGACTGGTAAACGTAAAGGGTTAGCCATAAGACCGCAGCTATGGAAAGCACCGTGGTAAATAAACGAAAAGGGGTCATGCCCTTTTTCTTTTTGGGCGGGAGCCTTTTTGGCGGTATTTTGGTTTCTTTTTCCATGAGGAGGCATCTTAAAGACAGTTGGACGAGACAACAAGCAGCTTAAAGAAGCCCGTGTTTTTTCATGGCATGACGCAATTGATCATAGCTAAGCCCCAAATGCCGGGCGGCTTTTTTCTGATGAAATTTATTCACCTCCAGCGCTTCCTCGACAAAGGATTTTTCCAATTCCTTCAAGGTTTCTTTTAAATCTATCGGGACACGGGCATGGGGCAAATTAGGGGCCTCGGCGGGCGGAGGCGGGGAGGGGGTTTTGGTCTTTTCTTTAGGCCCCACAGGCCGCCAGGGGCTTTCAAAGGGATCCAGAACCA
>JAZFRG010000269.1:0-6946 GCA_036445535.1 Sphingomonadales bacterium | reverse complement strand
TTATGTTGGCCTGGAGCTGCAATCCTTAAGCCTTTATGTTTTGGCGGCCTTTAACCGGAACCGCGTGCGCTCAACCGAAGCCGGCCTGAAATATTTTGTCCTGGGGGCTGTGTCTTCAGGGATACTGCTGTACGGGATTTCGCTGGTGTATGGCTTTACCGGCACGGTTAATTTTGATGCCCTGGCTGGCGTTCTTGCTAGCGAGGGGGATAACATTGGTGTCATCATTGGCATGGTCTTTGTTTTGGCGGGGCTGGCTTTCAAAGTCTCGGCGGTCCCTTTTCACATGTGGACCCCGGATGTTTATGAAGGCTCACCGACACCGGTCACGGCCTTTTTTGCTGCCGCACCAAAAATTGCCGCGATGGCGCTTTTGATCAGGGTCACGATTACCACCTTCCCGTCTTTAACCGGCGACTGGCAGATTATTTTGACCTTCCTTGCCATAGCCTCGATGGTGCTGGGGGCTTTTGCCGCGCTGGTGCAAACCAACATCAAGCGCCTGATGGCGTATTCCTCGATCGGCCATATCGGCTTTGCGCTGGTCGGTCTTGCCGCCGGAACCCAGCAAGGGGTTGAGAGCGTTCTGGTTTATATGGCGATTTATGCGACCATGACGGTGGGCACTTTTGCCTGTATCCTGTCGATGAAAAAAGAAGGTAAATACACCGAAGAAATTGAGGATCTTGCGGGTTTAAGCAAAACCAGCCCTAAATTGGCATTTGCCTTGGCGATTTTCATGTTTTCGTTAGCAGGCATTCCTTTGCTCGCCGGGTTCTTCGGCAAATGGTTTGTCTTCATGGCGGCGATTGATGCCGGGTTATATACCTTAGCCATTATCGGCGTTCTCGCCTCGGTTGTTGGCGCTTACTATTACCTCAGGATTGTGAAGTTAATGTATTTTGATGAACCCGCCCCGGAATTTTCAGCCCAGACCGGGGTTGCTAAAAAATACATCATCCTGATTACTGCCGTGATTAATTCCCCGTTTTCACTTTTATTAATCGCAGGTCTGGTGGCTGCTGCCAGTTATGCGGCCAGCACGCTATTTTAGCGGATGCCAAATTCAAAAAACCCGAAAACAAAGCTGCCCCCGGGCTATCAGCTCCGGAGCTTTGAAAGCCTTGAGAGTACATCTTTAAAGGCTAAAGGTTTAGCCCAGGAGGGAGCCTCTTCTGGGCTTTGGGTTTTGGCTGATAAGCAAACCGCGGGCAAGGGTCGCCAAGGGAGGACCTGGAGTTCGCTTGAGGGCAATCTATTTGCCTCGCTGTTGCTGCATCCGGCCTGTGATATTTCCAGAATTCCAGAGCTTTCTTTTCTCAGTGCGGTCGCGGTTGCCGGAACCCTAAGGCATTTTTCAGAAAACAACATTACCTGCAAGTGGCCCAACGATGTCATGATTGAGGGCAAAAAAGCGGCGGGGATACTTCTCGAATCTGAAAGTTCGGCCAACCCTGGGTTGCCCTGGGTGGTGATCGGTTTAGGTATAAATATTGTGGCTAGGCCTAAGGAGGTAGACTACCCTGCTGCCTGCCTGAATGATTTCTCGAGTGAACCAATCTCCCGGGATGCGGTTTTTGAAATACTGGCAGAAAAAATGGCCGAGGCGCTAAGCCGGTGGGGGGAGGACGGCTTTGGGCCGATCCGCACCCTTTGGCTGAACCAGGCCCATAATTTGGGAGGAAAAATCAAAATTGAAAGCGCTGGTAAATTCCAGGAGGGAACCTTTGAAGGCCTTTCCAATTCTGGCGCTTTGCTGTTAAAGAATTTTCAAGGCAACCTCGTTGAGGTAATTAGCGGAACTGTGATCAAGGAAACCTGATGCTGCTGGCAATCGACGTCGGAAATTCAAACATCGTTTTTGCCCTGATGAAGGGCGAGGACATAGTTCATTCCTGGCGCACCGAAACCCACGCCGAAATTAACGCAACCACTTTCAGTTTGGGCTTTGAAAATGCAGGGCTAAATCCGGACGTACTCATTGGTGGGGTCCTTGGCAGTGTTGTGCCAAATGTGAATGAAAAACTTGAAACGGTTTTTAAAGCCCTGACCGGTAAGGATTTGCTGGTCGTAAAAGGGGATGGCACCGACACCGGGTTGGTGTTGGACCTGGATACACCGGTAAGTATTGGTGCCGACAGAGTTTTAAACATTATCGCCGGAAAGCATTATTACGGGTCGCCCCTGGTAATTATAGATTTTGGCACGGCCACGACCTACGATGTAGTGGATGAAAATGGGGCCTTTATTGGTGGGGCCATTGGTGCCGGGATAGGAATATCCTTAAAAGCGCTTCACAGCGAAACCGCTCAGTTGCCCCTGATCGAATTTGGCGAGCCGCCAAGCGTTATCGGTAAGAATGCCAAGGATGCCCTGCAATCAGCCGCATTTTTTGGGGCCCTGGGGGCCCTTGAGGGGATGGTAGAGCGGATAAGGGCTGGATTGGGGGAAAAGGCAACCACGTTAGCCACAGGGGGCTTTTCAGGCCACTTTAAGGGCAAAACCAAGGCCATCGACCATTTTGTGCCGAATTTAACCTTACAGGGGCTTAGAATAGTGTTTGAGCGGAAAAATTCCTGATGCCCGGCCATTACAATGAAAAATCTGATTTTTTGTTTGTTCCATTAGGTGGTTCATCTGAAATTGGCATGAACCTCAACCTATATGCTGTGAACGGCAAATGGTTGATGGTTGACCTGGGGATCACCTTTGCGGGCGAAAACCTGCCGGGCATTGATGTTATTTTACCTGACATGGGTTTTATCAAAGCGCGTAAAAAAAATCTCGTCGGGCTGGTGCTTACCCATGCTCATGAGGACCACATCGGGGCGGTTCCTTATCTTTGGGAGGAACTCAGGTGTCCAATCTACGCGACACCTTTTACCGCGTACCTGGTTGAAGCGAAGCTAAAAGAAAAGGGGCTGTTTGAGGATGCGCCGGTTACCATCATTAATGATTACGAGTTTTTTGATCTGAACCCATTCAGGGTTCGGTATGTTCCCCTGGCGCATTCGATCCCGGAAGGCCACGGGTTAGAAATTGAAACCGAAAAGGGCAGGGTTTTTCATACCGGCGACTGGAAACTTGACCCCGGCACTTCGATTGCCGAACCGGCAACTGAGTTGGAATTAAAGGCCCTTGGTAAAAAGGGGGTCCTGGCTATGGTGGGGGATTCAACCAATGTCCTGAACGATTTTTCTTCGCCGCCAGAGCACTCCATTAAGAACAATATTCTTGAACTGGTGAAAGCCCAAAAGGGCAGGGTGGTGGTGACCACATTTGCTTCAAACGTTGAGCGCTTAGAGACCATTGGCGAGGTTGCAGATTTTAGTGGGCGCCATCTGGTGTTGCTTGGCCGCTCTATGCACAGGATCACAAATGCCGCCAGGGAAACCGGGTATTTGGGAAATTTCCCGCCGCTGGTGAAAGAAAAAGAAGCTGGCTACCTGCCAAAAGACAAGGTGCTTATTTTATGCACGGGCTGCCAGGGGGAAATGCGCGCCGCCCTGAATGGGCTTGCTGAGGACGTCAACAAGCACATCGCTTTATCCAGGGGGGATACGGTGATTTTTTCATCGAAAATTATTCCTGGAAATGAAAAACAAATTTATTCGCTGATAAATAAACTGGTCCTTAAGGGCGTCCATGTCATTACCGAAAAGGATGCCAGCATCCATGTTTCTGGCCACCCGGGACGGCCAGAGGTTACCAAAATGTACCAATGGATTAAGCCCCGGGCGGCGATTCCGGTGCACGGCGACGCGCTTCATATTGATGCCCATGCCACCCTGGCGGAAGAACTTCAGGTGCCAAACGTATTTCGGGTCAGGAATGGCAGCGTTATAAAACTTGCACCCGGCAGCCCGGAATTGGTCGATGAGGTTGAAAGCGGTTATGTTGTGCTGGATGGCAAACGCCAATTAGGCCTTAAAAGCAACACCTTATCCGAGCGCCGCCGAATGATGGAAAATGGAGCCGTTTGCGTGACCATCCCGCTTATAGCTGGGCAGGCACAGGAACCGGTAATTCAAGCCTTTGGAATTTTATGCTCTGACAACGATCTGGAACTAAAAAGCCAACTCTATGGGCTGATAAAAGATGAGACCAGGGGTTGGTCACCTAAAACTGAGGCCAGGTCTGAAGCCCTGGAAGAGGAACTGAGGCTTGCGATTTTGCGCCTGTTCCGGCATGAAACAGCAAAGCGCCCCCTGATATCTGTCAGGATCACCGGAATTTAAGGATTAATAATGATTGGAAAGCTTAATCACGTTGCCATTGCGGTCCCGGATTTGGCCGAAGCTTCAGCCAAATACCGCGATGTTCTTGGTGCCGAAGTATCACCGCCCTTGGCGTTGCCAGACCACGGCGTAACCACCGTCTTTGTTAATCTGCCCAACACCAAGATTGAGCTGATTTGTCCCCTCGGTGAAAACTCTCCGATTGCCAAATTCCTGGAACGCAATCCAAAAGGCGGCGTTCACCACCTTTGTTATGAGGTTGAGGATATTGAAAAAGCCAAAGCCGACCTGGAAGAAAAGGGCATTCGTATTCTGGGTGACGGCGAACCTAAAGCCGGGGCCCACGGCAAACCGGTATTGTTTTTACACCCCAAGGATTGCTTTGGCACCTTGGTTGAGATTGAGGAAATTTAAATGGGAATTATCACCGGCCTTCTGGTTTATGTGCTCACCTGGTGGATGATCTGGTTTATGATTTTGCCGATCGGCGTTAAAACCCAGGAGGAAAAGGGCGAGGGTATTCCTGGAACTCCCAAAAGTGCCCCGGTCAACCCACTTATTCTAAAGAAAATGGCCGCCACTTCGGTGGTTGCTGCCCTGGTCTGGGGGGTCATTTTTTATCTTATCGAAACTGCATAATATCATTCACGGTTTACATCGCTCACGCATAATGGCTTTGCCAATGCTCCGCAGGGGCGGCGAACGGTCGCCGCGCCAACGCTTGTTGGCGTAATTTTATAAAATCCCAAAAAAAACAGGATGCCAAAGGCACCCTGTTTTTGCGCTAAAAGCGCGATGAGAAAAGGTCCCCGACAAAATCCGTAGCGTACTACGGTCCCCCCTGTCGGAGATGGCTTCGGTATCTCCCCCTGAAACTAGCCCCCTAAGGGGCCAGAACATCGGTGCGTGCGAAACGCGCCTTTCAAGATATCGTCGCCTGGAGAAGATGCTAGCATCTGACTTGCGCATAACCAGAGCCAGACCCCTAGAAAAGTGCGCCTGTGGATATCTTTCGCAAATTTTGTTGCAGGGATGCAACAAGCTTGATTTAGGGGCCAAAACGCTAAAAAACCTGAAATTAAAAGCAGTTACATCGAAAAGTTCATTGCCGGGGGGTTCTCCCTTGGTTAAAAGAGTCAGGAATAAGCAAAATTTGAATTACCAAAAAGGACCAAAAGTGCGTTTAAGCGAATATTTTCTCCCAACCCTGAAAGAGACTCCGGCAGAGGCCCAGATTGCCTCCCACCGGTTAATGTTGCGTGCTGGAATGGTGCGCCAGGCCAGTGCCGGAATTTATAACTGGTTGCCGCTTGGCCTCCGGGTTTTGAAAAAAATTGAAAACATCGTCCGCGACGAACAGGAAAAATCTGGCGCCCAGGAAATTTTGATGCCTACCATCCAGTCTGCGGATTTGTGGAAAGAATCCGGTCGCTACGATGACTACGGCAAGGAAATGCTTAGAATTAGAGACCGCCAGGACCGCGAGTTTCTTTATGGCCCCACTAATGAGGAACAAATTACCGATATCACCCGGGCCTTTTTAAAAAGCTATAAGGACCTGCCCAAAAATCTGTTCCAGATCCAGTGGAAATTTCGGGATGAAACCCGCCCCAGGTTTGGCGTTATGCGGGGCCGTGAATTCCTGATGAAAGACAATTATTCTTTTGACCTAAATATTAAAGCCGGCCGGTATTCCTATAACAAAATGTTTCTCGCCTACTTAAGGACCTTTGCCCGGTTGGGGCTTCAGGCGATACCTATGGCCGCTGAATCAGGGCCCATTGGGGGCGACTTAAGCCACGAATTTATTGTTTTGGCACCCACCGGCGAAAGTGAGGTTTATTTTGATAAAGAATTCGACGACATCAAAATTTTAGAGAGCAAATACACCTACTCTGAGGCAGATGTTGCTGATTGTGTGAAAACCTACACTTCAAAATTTGCCGCAACCGATGAAAAGTACGATCCCAAAACCTGCCCGCTGGAAGAGAAAGACCTAAAGACTGGCCGCGGTATTGAAGTTGGCCACATTTTCTTTTTTGGCGACAAGTATTCTAAACCCATGGGGGCCACCATCCAGGATGCTGATGGCAAACCGGTTCCTTTGCAAATGGGCTCTTACGGCATTGGCGTTTCCAGATTGGTGGGTGCAATTATTGAGGCCAGCCATGATGAGAACGGAATTATTTGGCCTGAGGTCGTTGCCCCTTTCAAGGTTGGGCTTATTTGCCTTCGAGTCGACGATGAAGGCTGTAAGGCGGCCAGTGAAAAACTTTATGGCGATTTACAGAAAGCCGGAATAGAAGTCCTTTATGATGATCGAAATGAGCGTCCCGGGGCCAAGTTTTCTACCATGGACCTGATCGGGCTTCCCTATCAGGTGACCATCGGCCCGCGCGGTTTGGCAAATGGCATCGCCGAAATCAAGGTCAGGGCAACCGGTGAAAAATCTGAGCTTCCGATTAAAGATGTTGTTAAAAGTTTAAGCGCTTAAGGAACCCCATCATGTTTTCATCCTTTGAATGGTCGGTTGCACTTCGTTACCTGAGAGCCCGGCGTTCTGATAAATTTATCTCGGTCATTGCCGGATTTTCTCTGGTTGGCATTTGCCTCGGCGTCATGGTTCTGATCGTCGTTATGTCGGTTATGAATGGTTTCAGAATTGAACTTTTGGGCCGGGTCCTGGGCGTAAACCATCATGTTGTAGT
>JAZFRG010000268.1:0-3692 GCA_036445535.1 Sphingomonadales bacterium | reverse complement strand
ATTTTTGATGACGCCACTCTTGATATTCACCGGCGTTCCGCCCGCTGTTGCCGTTGCCACCGAAGCCAATCAAATTACCGCCTCTTCGGTCTCCGGAGCGCTGGCGCATTTCCGACGCAGCGGAATTGATTTTAAAATGGGTGGGATTTTGATCGTCGGTGGGGGGATAGGTGCCTTTATTGGTGCAGAAATTTTTGCCTACCTAAAAAGTATTGGCCAGGTCGATATTCTGATCAGCCTGGCTTACGTATTTTTCTTGGGCGTTATCGGCTCCCTGATGTTTTGGGAAAGCTTCCAAGGCTATCTTTACCATGCCAAGGGCAAAAAGAAAAAACATCGGAAACGGCACCCGAGCTGGATTCATGCCTGGCCGGTTAAAATGAAATTCAAAAAATCACGCCTGGTCGTCAGCATTTATATTCCTCTCCTGATTGGTGCCCTGGTTGGTATTTTGGCCGCAATAATGGGCGTTGGCGGCGGTTTTATTATGTTGCCGGCGATGATTTATATTTTGGGCATGCCCGCCAATGTAGTGGTTGGAACATCCCTAATGCAGATTGTTTTTGTCACCGCGATTGTCACCTTCCTGCATTCGGTGAATACCCAGACCGTGGATGTTTTGATGGCCCTTATCCTTTTAACCGGCGGCGTTATTGGTGCCCAATTTGGTGCCCGGATGGGCTATAAATTAAAGGGTGAACAGTTTCGCCTGTTATTGGCGTCCTTGGTTTTGATCGTCTGTTTCAAGATGGCCTTTGACCTTTTTACAACCCCGGATGAGCTTTACACGATCACGGAGGTGTTGAAATGAAACGTCTCCTTTTAACTCTGGCTTTGATTTTCGGGTTTACCCAACCGGTAATTTCTCAGGAAATTATAGCTGAACTTTCAGAATACAATGTCGAGCTGACCCCCTCTTTTAAGGGCCAGGATCTGTTTATATTTGGTGCCATTAAAAATGGTGCCGGTCTTTCAGAAGAGCTTTTTGACGTGGTTGTCATCATTAAGGGCGAAGAACGGCCCTACGTGGTTCGGAAAAAAGAACGGATTTTTGGCTTCTGGTTAAATGCCGATAGCCGCACCTTTGAGGGCGTTCCCATATATTTTGGCCAGGCCAGCACCCGGCCCCTGCAAGAAATTGCTGATGAAGAGACCTTAAAAGCTTTGGGCCTGGGCCTTTATGAACAATCCTTTGTCGCGGCGGGTCTGGCGCAAGGCGAAGTGGAAATGGAATTTGTAGAGGGGCTTATCCGCAACAAGAAAGACGCTAGGCTTTTCCAGTTAGGCGATGATAAATTGCCGGTACTGTCTGACATTTTGTTCAGGGCAGACTTTTTCTTCCCGCCCAAAGTTCCCAGCGGCAGTTATGAAGCAACCGCTTTTTTGTTCCAGGGGGGTCAGCTGGTTGGCCGCACCGACAAGGCGATCAGGGTTGATCAGGTTGGCTTGGAACGCGCCATTTATGTGCTCGCCCATGAACATCCAGCGCTTTATGGCATCATGGCAATC
Organism: Sphingomonadales bacterium; assembly: GCA_036445535.1. Lineage (GTDB taxonomy): Bacteria > Pseudomonadota > Alphaproteobacteria > Sphingomonadales > SMXR01 > SMXR01. The sequence goes on along the minus strand of JAZFRG010000268.1, from coordinate 2,183 downwards.
CTGATCGCGCTTTTTGCCGGTTGGTTGGCGGGCTATATCACCAGTGGACGTAAAAAACTGGGTTAGGGTCTGGACTCAATTACCGATGAGGGCTGTGCCACAGCAAAAATCGGTCAGAACAAGGAAAAAGGGATGAAAAATAGCCAACTATTTGAAACGCTTTTGACAAAGTTCTGCCCGATTTGGGCGTGGCCCCCTTTAGCTGGTTATTTTGGGGGTTGGTCTGAAAAGCCATTAAAATACGTCGAAAATACGCGCCGATACCCCATATCGCCTGTGTTTTTCTCCTGTTTTACTGGCTTTTCAGTTCCAGCACAGTTCCACTTGGTAACCTGGTTCCGACCCAGATGAAACTAACCAAAAAAACCCGAAAAATTATCTGGTGGATCCTTTTCATTGGGATTTCACTGCCGCTTTTGTGGCTTTTATATAATTGGTTGCTGGCCGTTGATGAGGGGTTAAGGTGGGGTCTTTTTTATCCCCTTGGGGTCCACGACCTGACCGCCAACCCGATTGAATTTACCAACCGGTTCTTGGGCGATTGGGCGCTCCGGTTCTTGCTCTTTAGTTTGGCAATTACCCCGCTGGCGCGGATTTTCAAATTCAACCAGATAATAGCCTATCGGCGGATGATCGGGCTTTGGGCCTTTACCTATGTATCTATCCATTTAACCAGTTATATTGTTCTGGATCAGTTTTTTGATTGGGCAGCCATTTGGCGCGATATTCTTAAAAGAAACTACATTACGTTTGGCATGACAGCCTTTGCCCTACTTGTCCCAATGGCGGTAACCTCGACCAAGGGCTGGATAAAACGGCTGGGGTCAAAAGCCTGGAAGAAACTTCATAGGGTGGTTTATGTCATAGCCCCGCTGGCGGCGTTCCATTTCCTGCTGATGTCAAAGGGCAACCAGTTGGAGCCCAAGGTTTATATAGGGATTGTTGTTCTCTTACTGGGGATCAGGGTCTGGTTTTACTTGAAGGACAAACAAAAAACGGCGACCCGAAAAGCCGCCGTTTTAAATTCTTAAAAATTTTGAGTTATTTTTTAACTGAAAAACCGCCAAAACGCTTGTTGAAGCGGGCAACCTGGCCACCTTTATCTACCAGTTTGCCATGTCCGCCGGTCCACGCCGGGTGGGTGTTAGGATCAATGTCCAGCGTCATGGTGTCGCCTTCCTTGCCATAGGTCGAGCGGGTCTCGAACGTGGTGCCGTCCGTCATAACCACCTTGATGGTGTGATAATCGGGGTGAATGTCTTTTTTCATCTTTTCCTCCAAACGGTCTGGAGCGGGCTGTATACCCCTAAAATTTTTATAACGCAACCCCCATTGAGTATGGTTTCAAGACCTCCTATATCTAACATCCATGAGCACCAATAAAAAAAATAAGGAAACTAAAAAAGGGTCCGAAAATGCCGGGCTTTTGAAAAGTCTGAAGGTGATTTACGCGTTTGTCTGGCCTTATAAGGGGCTGGTTTTGGGGGCTCTTTTATTTCTGGTTATCGCTGCCTCAGCTCAATTGTACATTTTTTATTCACTAAGGGATGTTGTTGATCAGGGTTTTTCCAGTGAAAACCCAGATGTCATTAATAATTATTTTAAAATGCTTTTTATTGTCGGGGCCTTTTGGTCAACCGCCTTATTTTTTCGCTTCCGGCTGGTTACCCTTTTGGGTGAGCGGGTGGTCGCAGATATCCGGAAAAAAGTTCACAGCAATTTGGTAAACATGAGCCCTGTGTTTTTTGAAACAAACCGGCCCGGAGAAATATCCTCCCGCCTGACCGCCGATACCACCCTTATTCAAACAGTAGTTGGCTCTTCGGTTTCAATTGCGCTTCGGAGTGTTTTTACGATGGTTGGTGGAATGGGTTTGCTGTTCTTTCTAAATCCGAAACTGATGGGTTTCATGTTCCTGATTTTCCCGGTTCTGGGTTTTGCTTTTCTGTTTTTTGGCAAGCTAATCCGCAAAAGAACGCGCTCTGGCCAGGATCGCTTGGCCGAGGTTGGCGCCATGGCTGGAGAAGCCTTTGGTTCGATTCAGATTGTTCAGGCCTTTACCCAGGAAGAACAGGAAAAAAGCCGTTTTGGGGAGGCCGTCGAGGCCACTTTTAATGAAGCAAAAAAGCGGATTGCGGCGCGCTCTTGGATGATGGGGCTTATAACTTTTCTGTTTTTCGGGG
>JAZFRG010000267.1:0-4740 GCA_036445535.1 Sphingomonadales bacterium | reverse complement strand
TGACAGGGGCTTCAATATCGACAAAATCAAATTGCTGTTTGGTCCCTACCGTAAAGGAGGTCGTAGCCTTCGTGATGGTTGTTCCCTTCCCAAAGGCAGTGCCACCAGCAACGCCAAGCATCAAAGCTGCGGCAGAAACGCCTGTATAAAGTCCGGTAATTTTTGATTTGGAAGAAGTTTCTTTGTGCTCCGGCCGAGCGATCAAAGTCTTGGTCATAGTCGTCCCCTATTTATTTGTTTCCAGCAACTCGACAGGTTTGCCCTGCCAGAAGTTAACAAAATGGACTACCAAAACTTTAAGAACAAAATACGCGCGCGCTAAGATCAAGTGTCTATAACGAAAAAAGGCTACCAAGCGATTGTTTAAAAGTACAGAAAAAAGCAAGAAGATTTGGTAACAAAAAGCCAAAAATTCTATTTTTTGTGGTATTTTAGTTTTTTAACCGTTCTTCAGTGAAATTTAAGAGAATTCTTTGGTTTAGAACATCAAACTGGCCCCAAACCGGACGAGAAAATGTTTAGCTGCTCGGCTAACTTCTAGTTTAAAGGGCCACGTCCTTAAAAAGGTTGCGAAAAAGAAGGCAAACCCTTATAGGAACCGAGGATAGAAACAATTCTGGATTAAGAAATTTGAGAAATTTTAAATACATTTTTGTTTTGTTATTTGCGCTTCAGGGCATCCTGATGTCTGGGGCCATGGCTGCCGGACACATGCCGGGAATGCCAAAAGTTTCTGCCGAGGCTCCCTTGCATGGGGGTAACTTGGAGGGGTTTCACTCCGGACTTTCAGATGCGTCCCTTAAAGACAAAGAATTTTCCGAAAATAATCAAGAAACGCCGTTCCCTAAAAATGCATCGTGTTGTTCTATAGACTGCGGGTGCATGTCCCTTTTTATTATGGAAATGCCTTCAATGCCGACCCTGAAATCCAGCATCGAACCCCCCTTTGGTTTTACTCTTTTAAATGATCCGCATTCCTTCGCTCTGCCCGATCCCCCACGAACCATCTAAATCCATTTTCCCCTTGCTGCATGGGCGGCAAGCAAAACCTTTTGAACGGGTTCCCTTAATTTAGGCGAAATGTAACGGTCGCCGGGAAGACCTTCAAAAAAAGGTTGGCTACCAGGTAATTTTAGAAGAAAAAAACGGAAAAAATATAGGAAGACCTGAAATTGGCAAAGTATAATCTTAAAAAGAAATTTCCTTTGAGAAGGCGTCAATTCCTTCAAGGGGCGGGCGCTGTGGGCCTAATGGCAGCCCTGGAAGGGCTTTCCCCAAATTATATTACCCAGCTTGCAAGCCCAGCAAAGGGCGCGGAGGCGGGCGCGAAAGGCCTCTTTTTTGACCTAAACATAAACAAAACATCTTTGGATATCGGCGGAAAAGACGCCCAGGCTATTACCGTCAACGGAACTATTCCTGGGCCTTTGATCCGTTTGAGGGAAGGCCAGACGACAACCATGGCCGTGACCAACAACTTAGACGAAGATACCTCCATCCACTGGCATGGCCTTTTATTGCCGCCCGACATGGACGGGGTGCCGGGGGTAAGTTTTGCCGGGATCAAATCGGGAGAAACCTTCACTTACAATTTTCCGGTAAAACAAAGCGGAACCTATTGGTATCACAGCCATTCCGGCCTCCAGGAACAGGTCGGGCACTTTGGCCCTATCATCATTGATCCGATTGAGCCGGACCCTTTTTCCTATGACCGGGAATTTGTTTTGATGCTGTCGGACTGGACTTTTGAAGACCCTTACCGGGTTCTGAAGAAGTTGAAAAAACAAAGTGATTATTACAATTTCCAAAAACGGACGGTTGGGGATTTTTTCAAAGATGCCTCCAACAAGGGTCTTGGGGCTGCTTTTGCCGAACGCAAAATGTGGGCGGGTATGCGCATGTCCCCAACAGATATCGCGGACATTACCGGGTATACCTATACCTACCTGATGAATGGCCAGGCCCCTGCTTCCAACTGGACCGGCCTATTCCGTCCTGGCGAGAAGATCCGGCTGAGAATAATAAATTCTTCCGCCATGTCGTTTTTTGACTTCCGTATCCCCGGCCTAAAAATGACGGTGGTCCAGGCCGATGGCCAGAACGTGCAGCCGGTGACTGTGGATGAATTCCGGATCGGGACTGCCGAAACCTATGATGTCATCGTCGAGCCCGAGGAAGACCGGGCGTATACCATTTTTGCCGAATCCATGGATCGCAGCGGTTATGCCGCTGGCACCCTGGCACCACGGGAAGGGATGACCGCACCTTTGCCGGAGCGGCGCACTAGGCCAATTCTTTCCATGGCCGATATGGGCATGGCTGACATGGACATGAAAGGTATGGATAGTATGGGTAGCATGGGCCAAAACGGTATGGAGGGCATGAAAATGGACATGAAGTCCGAGCCCCCGCCGATAAAAAAACATGGCCCCGATAAACATGGACCGGGTAATGCCATGGTCGTGGCAATGCCACGAAACCGGCTTGGGGATCCGGGTGTGGGTTTGCAAAATACCGGCACCCGCGTCCTGGTTTACAATGACCTCAGGAGCGTCGCTCCGGGGTATGACAAGCGAGCGCCCGAACGCGAGATCGAGCTTCACCTGACCGGCAATATGGAACGCTATATGTGGTCGTTCGACGGCAAAAAGTTTTCCGAGGCCAAAGGCCCAATTGAGTTTAGAAATGGCGAACGTCTGCGCTTGACAATGATAAACGATACCATGATGTCCCACCCCATTCATTTGCATGGAATGTGGATGGAACTGGACAATGGCGCTGGTGAGTTTCGGCCCCGAAAACATACCATTAATGTCAAGCCCGCCGAGCAGCTGTCGGTTATTATTTCCGTCGATGCCCCGGGAAATTGGGCCTTTCACTGCCATCTTCTTTACCACATGGAAATGGGCATGTTCCGGATCGTCTCGGTGAAAGATAGCATCGGGGGAGCCAGCTAATGGAAAGGTTTAAAAAAATTAGCAGGGTCCTTACTGGAATTTTTATGGCACTGGCAACATTGGCACTGGTGCCTGAAGTTAGCGCCGCAGAGGAAACTGATTGGCCAGAGCCGGTTGATGACAACCAGGTTTTCAGTTTCTTGCTGGTTGAACAGCTGGAATTAAGGACTATCACCGGTATGAACATGTTGCGCTGGGACCTCCAGGGTTGGGTGGGGACCGATACCAACAAGTTCTGGGTCAAAGCCGAAGGGGAAGCAGACGTTTCCGGAGGAGAAGGCGGCGACGCTGAACTACAACTGCTTTACAGCCGGATGATTGCTCCATTTTGGGATTTCCAGGCAGGAATTCGCTATGACCGGACCTTTGGTGCGGGCCCAGATCAGGACCGGGGTTTTCTGGTCCTGGGCTTTCAGGGCCTGTCACCTTATAAGTTTGAGGTCGAGCCGGTTTTATTTATCAGCCAGAACGGCGATGTCTCTGCCCGCCTGACCGCCAGCTATGAGTTGCTTCTTAGTCAAAAAATTGTTTTGCAGCCCCGCTTTGAGACCAATTTTGCAATCCAAAGGGTGCGGCCCTTTGATGTCGGAAAAGGATTGAACGACATCCAGATCGGCATCCGTTTGCGGTATGAAATAAAGCGGGAATTTGCACCCTATATAGGTTTTTCATGGTTTCACAGGTTTGGCGATACCGCGGCAATTGTTCGCAGCAAAGGAGAAAAGCCTAACTATTTTACCGCCGTGTTCGGATTGAGAATGTGGTTTTAGTATTTTTTATCCATAATGCCCCTCAAATTAGACACTGCAGAGGTTACTTATTTAACAATTTTGATTTAAGATTTAAAACCAGCTTAACCTAAAGAGGAGACTACCAATGCCCGAGATCATACCCAACTGGCACCCTTTCTTTGTTCATTTCACTGTCGGTCTGTTGTTCACAGCCACCCTTTTTTATGTCATTTCCGGATTTTTGAAAAATCCGGAAACCAGTGCCATGGCAAAAGCCGCGGGCCTGTGGATGCTATGGGCGGGGGTTGGGTTTACGGTATTTACCGTTGCCTCGGGGATTTATGCCTTTGGCAGCGTTGCCCACGATGACCCCGCGCATTTAGCTATGAAAGACCACCGCCTTTGGGCCCTTATTACCGCAGCCTTTTTTACTTTTCTTGGCATTTGGTCATTCTTAATGGTGAGGAAAGACAAAGAATTGCCCAGGTATTTTTCCCTTATATTGATTGTCGGGGTTGCCCTTCTAAGCATGACCGGCCTTAAGGGGGCTGACCTGGTTTACCGCCACGGCCTTGGCGTTATGTCGTTGCCTGAAACCGAAGGCGAAGGCCACAGCCACGAAGAAGGCGAAGGCCACGATGAAGCTGCAATGGAAGACACAGCCCCTCCAGCGGACCTCAGCAATTTTGACACCACCACCCCGGCCGGAACGGTCAATGCATTCAGCGCAGCGCTAAGGGCCGGGGATGGCGAAGCAGCCCGGTCGTTTCTTGACGACCAGGTTTTGATTTATGAAAGCGGCTATGTTGAACGCTCAGCCGAGGAATACGCTGGCCACCACATGCCCGCTGATATGAAATTCGTCGGCGCTATGACGAATGAATTGCTAGCCCAGACCGAAACCATTTCCGGGGATATGGCCACTGTCGTCAGCGAAAGCAGCACCAAGGGCACTTATAATGATAAGGACTATAATTTGCTGGGCACTGGCACGATGGTCCTCCGGCGTGATGGGGAGGGCTGGAAAATTACCCACATCCATTGGTCGTCGC
>JAZFRG010000266.1:0-5275 GCA_036445535.1 Sphingomonadales bacterium | reverse complement strand
TGACCAATCCCACCAACAAAAAAAACCTGGGCCAGGGCCCTAAACGGACATAAAGGTTAAAAATGTTGGCGCGCTCAAAATGGCAATCAATGGGCGTGGCGGGTTTTTCCGGAACGTAGAAAAAAATTTGCTCTGTTTTTACCCTGGGGGGAGAAGAGCCCTGACCGGTTTTTCCGGAAATTGTCTCAAGCAGGTACGAATAATTGTTGGTATCTGAAAACCCCTCTGTTTCAAAATAAATAGAATCGTAAAACTTCCCCAATTCTGGGAATTGGGGATGTAATTTTTCGCTTTTGCAGAGCCCGGCCTCCCCTGGGCAGCTTCCCCCGGCCAAATGGTGGAATTTGATGTTTTCGCTGGTGGGATCCAACTCAAGTGTTATTTTTTTCATAATCGGGTCTTTGGTTCTGAATTGAAGAGGCATGGTGGTTGGAATATCCCCCCTGACATAAAACGAGATTCTGAAAAACTGGGTTTTATATTCTTTAGAAGGGGTTCCTTATATGAGGGCTTCCGCCTGGGGGAGGGTTGAAATTTCTTCTAATTCAATAACCACCAAACACTGGTTAACCCAGTCATCCAGCACTTCCTTGAAAAGGGTTTGGGAGGTGGCCAGAAAAGGGACAATAATACTTAAAAGCCCAACAAAGAATTTTCCTTTATTGGCCCTGTATATTTCAAATGCTTTGTTAACATTATCCGCCATGGGGACGCTTCCCGATGGCTTAGTATACTAATGGTAGAATTAAAAAAATGCAAAACAATTTTTTAAAAACGATATTTTACGAAGATTATTCCGTCCACCAGAAGCCAAGAGACAGGCCTTAAGCAATCTTCCGCTTTTGCTTTAAAAGGGCGTGGAGGAATTCGCCGGTGTAGCTTTTCGGATTAGCGGCAACATCCTCAGGGGTGCCTTGGGCAATAATCTCACCGCCGGCGTCGCCGCCCTCGGGGCCCAGATCGAGAATGTAATCGGCGCATTTTATGACATCCAGGTTATGCTCAATGACAATCACGGTATTGCCCTTGTCGACGAGATCCTGGAGGACCTCGAGGAGTTTCCGGATATCTTCAAAATGAAGCCCGGTGGTGGGTTCATCGAGGATATAGAGGGTTTTGCCGGTCGAGCGCTTGGACAGTTCTTTCGCCAGTTTGACCCGCTGGGCCTCACCGCCGGACAGCGTCGGTGCCTGCTGGCCAATCTTGATGTAGGACAGCCCGACCCGCTCCAGCATCGATAATTTATCGCGGATACTGGGCACCGCCTTGAAGAACTGGTGGCCCTCCTCAACGGTCATATCGAGAATATCGGCGATCGACTTGCCCTTGAATTTAATCTCCAAAGTTTCCCGGTTATAGCGTTTGCCAAGGCAATCATCGCACTCGACATAGACATCGGGCAGGAAATGCATTTCAATCTTGATCACGCCGTCGCCCTGACAGGCTTCACAGCGGCCACCCTTGACGTTGAACGAAAACCGTCCCGGTTTATAACCCCGGGTCTTGGCTTCGGGCAGCCCCGCGAACCAGTCGCGAATGGGCGTAAAAACCCCGGTGTAGGTGGCAGGGTTTGACCGGGGGGTGCGGCCAATCGGGGATTGGTCGATATCGACGACTTTGTCGAGGAACGCCAGGCCATCGATTTCCTCATGGGCACCGGGCACCGCTCTGGCACCGTTCAAATGCCGGGCGACCGCCTTATAAAGCGTCTCGATCGTAAACGTCGACTTGCCCGACCCGGAAACCCCGGTGATGCAGCTAAAGGTGCCGATCGGGATCGACCCGGTGATTGATTTCAGGTTATTTGCCGTGGCCCCCTTAACCGTTAAAAATTGCCCCTTTTTGCCTTTGCGGCGGGTTGCAGGCATCGGCACTTCGCGTTTGCCCGACAGATACTGCCCGGTCAGGCTTTTTCTGGATTTCATAATCTGCGCATAGGTACCCTTGGCAACCAGCTCGCCGCCGTGCTCACCGGCACCGGGGCCAAGATCAAAAATGTAATCGGCGGCCGCCATGGCTTCCTGGTCGTGCTCAACCACAATCACGGTGTTGCCAATATCGCGTAAGCCCTTAAGGGTTTTAAGCAGCCGCGCATTGTCGCGCTGATGGAGGCCAATCGAGGGCTCATCCAGCACATACAAGACCCCGGTCAAGCCCGAGCCGATTTGAGAAGCCAGGCGGATGCGCTGCGCTTCGCCGCCCGACAGCGTCCCTGATTTTCGGGAAAGCGTCAGATATTCAAGCCCGACATTATTCAGAAAGCCAAGCCGCTCGACCAGCTCTTTTAAAATGACCCGGGCGATTTCCTGTTCTTTTTTCTTGAGCTTTTCGGGCAGGTCTTCAAACCAGGCATAGGCCGCCTTGACCGACATCCCGGTGATCTCGCTGATGTGCTTGCCGGCGATCTTGACCGCCAAAGCTTCGGGGCGAAGCCGGTGCCCATCACAGGCTTCACAGGCCGAGGCGGTCATGTATTTGGCCAGTTCTTCGCGCATCCAGTTGCTGTCGGTCTCGCGCCAGCGCCGGGCTATGGAATTGACCACCCCCTCGAAGGGTTTGACGACTTCGTAGCGCCGGGCGCCATCGTTATATATAAAGGAAACATCCCCCTGGGTGCCGAACAGCACCGCTTGCCGGGCGCTCTCGGGGAGCATTTTCCAGGGCAGCGCCATGTCAAAATCATAATGATCAGCAAGCGCCTCCAGGGTCTGGCGATAGTACGGGCTGTCGGATTTCGACCACGGGTGAATGGCGCCCTGGGCCAAACTTAATTCCTCATCGCGGACCACCAGGGCCGGATCAAAATACTGCTTTTCGCCGAGGCCATCGCACGATGGGCAGGCACCGTGGGGGTTGTTGAAGGAAAACAGCCGGGGCTCAATTTCTTCGATGGTAAAGCCACTGACCGGGCAGGCAAAGCGCTCGGAGAATATAATCCGCCTGGGCTCGCCTTTATCGTCAACCTCATCGGCAAACTCGGCCGCGGCCAGACCATCGGCGAGCTGCAGGCAGGTCGATAAGCTATCGGCGAGGCGGGTCTCTAAACCGGGTTTGATGACGATGCGGTCGACAACAACATCGATGTCGTGCTTGAATTTCTTGTCGAGCTCGGGGGCTTCGGCGAGCTCATAAAACTCGCCGTCGATCTTGGCCCGGGTAAAACCTTTTTTAATGAGCTCCAGAAAATCCCGTTTATATTCGCCTTTTCTGCCCCGCACAATCGGGGCCATCAGGAAGAGGCGCGTGCCCTCGTCGAGATCCATTAAGATATCGACCATCTGGCTGACCTGCTGGCTTTCAATCGGCAGCCCGGTGGCCGGCGAATAGGGCACCCCCGCTCGGGCCCAGAGTAACCGCATATAGTCATAAATCTCGGTCACCGTGCCAACGGTGGAACGGGGGTTCCGGCTGGTGGTCTTTTGTTCGATCGAGATCGCCGGGCTCAGGCCCTCGATATGATCAACATCGGGCTTTTGCATCAGCTCCAGAAATTGCCGGGCATAAGCGCTTAAGCTCTCGACATAGCGCCTTTGGCCTTCGGCATAGATGGTATCGAAGGCTAAGGAGGACTTGCCACTGCCCGACAAGCCGGTGATGACCACCAGCTTCTCCCGCGGGATCTCCACGTTGATGTTCTTTAAATTGTGCTCTCGGGCACCTGTGACTACGATATTTTTCAGCATCGCCATGATGTAATCCCTCTGACCCAAAATGACAAGCCGAGCGCGCGCTGTCACATCACTTTATTAGACCCCAATAACCTCAAATGGGATCATTTGACCGGGAAGCTTTTTTTGCCTGGCCAGACAGTTCGGGCGAAGTGGTGTGATCACCATAAGTTCCGGGCTAACGAAGCCAGGCAGAAAAAGAACCCGGCAGAACCTGTGGCTTTGCTGCTTTCCCTACAGGCGTCTTGATTTTTCCATGATGAACCACATCATGTTCAAACCCATTCCTTTGTATGCTATGCAGCAAAACCATCAAATTGTTTCCATTTGAGGTTATTGGGGTCTTAACCCGCATTTGACCGGAAGCGATTTTTGGACAAGACTTTGCCTAAGGAGACCTGAAATGTGGGATGCTCACCCTAAAGAACTTCAAAAAGCCGTTGAAGCGGCCCTTGGCCCCGAGGCGGCGGAGTATGAAATCCGTTTCCAGCCGATGTTCGGCGGCATTATGTCTTATACCTATGAGCGCCCGTTTGCCTCGCTCTCGGTGGCTGGTATTGCGCTAAAACTCTCCGCGGAGGACCGGGAACGCCTGATTGAAGCCGGCGGCTACCCGCTGCGCTACAAGGAAAGCGATCCCCCCAGCAAAAGCTATACCGTAATCCCTAAGGATTTGGTTGAGAGCGGCGGTGAACCCCTCAAAACCTGGCTGATCACCAGCATGACCCATGTCAAAACCCTGCCGATGAGAAAGAAGAAAAAGAAATAATCGCTTCACGTTTTTTTAACCCGGTTTAGCTTTCCATGTAGGTAAAGTTATTAAAATAATACCTCATTAAGTAAAATAAACTTTCTAAAGAACAATAAATTGTAGTAGGTTCGACTTTTCCTACCATATGGAGCAAAAAGGGAGAGTGTAATGGCCAAAGCAAATATTGTTCTTCCAGATGGAACTAAAATCGTAATTGATGGGAATGCTGAGGAAATAACAAAGGTTTTACAGGCTTACCAAACACCTTCTAAAAATAATTCAAACAAACCCCCAAAAAAGAATAAAACACAGGGAACTACTTCAAAGAAAAGCAATAAAATTGAAACTGAAGGAGAAGTTTCAAGGCTTGAAATTAGGAATAAAATTTTAGATTGTGGTGAAAGCGAAACTATAGAAGAGAAAATTTTAAATAATTCAGATCAATTAAGGAGAGTTCTTCTTCCCCTTTATGTTTTGAAAAAATATTTTGAGGAACCACATAAATTAATAGTTAAGGAAATTGTTTCTATAACAACAGGCCTTGGTATTCCGATCGCAAGGCAAAATGTAAATAAAATAATTAGAAAAAAGACAAATATGAAATTCTTTATTAAGCATGCTGGAGAAGGAAGGGCCAAAGAATTAGAAATAAGTAGAAAAGGTCTTCAGAATTTAGAAACAATCCTTAAAGAAGATTAAAAATAGTCCATGGATGAACTCAAAAAACAAGAGCGGTTTCTTGTATTTATTTCTCGTCTAGATCTTTCTCCCGCAGAAAGGGCCATTGCTTTGCTTTGGTTTCTTGAAACAAATAAACTTGTTGAAGATAAAACACCTACAGAGTTAACCAAAGTGC
>JAZFRG010000265.1:0-19350 GCA_036445535.1 Sphingomonadales bacterium | reverse complement strand
TGACAATTCCCGGCTGTAGCATATGAAGAATATGGGCGCAGGCCGACACCCTGAAACCAGGGGCAAACTCACGGGTAATTGCCGCCAACCCTGCTTGATCTGAGCGCTCCACTACCAGCACTTTCCGCCCAGCCTTGGCCAAATAAGCGGCACATACCAGACCGTTGTGGCCGGCGCCAATGATCAGGGCATCATAACGATCAGTCATCACCGAAGTCCTCCGGTGTAATATTCTCCCTGCCTAAATCTGCAAGGATTTCGCGGGCGGCATTGGTTCCTGGTGCTGCCATGACCCCGCCGCCTGGATGGGTAGTGGATCCACACATATACATACCCTTTACGGGCCCGCGGTATTGGGCATAGCCCGGAAATGGCCGGTTAAACATCAACTGGTCAAAGCTTAAATCGCCCTGGAAAATATTCCCCGCTGTCAGCCCAACTTCTGTTTCGATATCATAGGGTGTGCGAATTTCTGCGTGCCGGATCAGGTCCTTGAAATTGGGGCTGAAGGTAGCAATCGCGTCGATTACGGTCTGGCCAAAGGCTTCACGTTTTTCCTGGGTCCATTCGCCATCTGCCAGGGTAGCCGGGCAATATTGAACGAAAACGCTCATCATGTGTTTGCCCGGGGGCGCCATGGTGGGATCGGTTAGCGTCGGCATCATCATGTCCACATAGGGCCATTTGGACCAGGTGCCGTTTTTCCAGTCATCATAGGCGCGCTCATACTGCTCAAGGTTTTCTGTAATGTGCAAATCACCTTTTAAAAGTGGAGAGCCAACAGGTAATTGCGGGAATTCGGGCAAGCCGTCCAGGGCAATGTTTAACTTGCCCGACGACCCCTTGATTTTAAAGTTTTTGGCTGCCTTGACCACCTCATCTGGCAAATCCTTAGCATCCATGAGCTTTAAGAAAGTGCGCTTGGCATCAAGGTTGGAAACAACAATGGGGGCGTTAATTTCTTCACCGCTTTCAAGGACAACGCCTTTTGTTTGACCATGTTTAACCCGGATTTTGGCGACCGGTGCATCAGTACGAATTTCACCGCCATTTTCCTGCAAAGCTCCTGCCAGGGCCTTGGCAATGGCCCCCATGCCACCCCGGGCAAAACCCCAAGAGCCAATGTTGCCATCCATATCACCCATATAATGATGCAGCAGGACGTACGCCGTGCCAGGCGAACAGGGACCCAGCGCCGTGCCAATTATGCCCGAACCATACATTGATGATTTGACAAGCTCGTTTTCGAAATACTGGTCCAAAAATTCGGCCACGCTCATGGTGAAAAAGCGGATAAACTCATAAAGCTCTTCCTCCCCAAGCCCATAAAGCCTTTTGCCCAAAAAAAGGAGCTCCGAAAGATCTTTCGGCCTAAGCGATACGGGATCCGCAGGTGTGCGTAAAAGGAAAGGCCTAATAAACCGGCAATAGCGCAATACGTCCGTGGAAAAACGCTCATAGGCATCCGCATCCTTAAGCGAATGGCGGGCTATTTCGCGGCGCTTGGCTTCATAATTGGGATAGCTGCCAATATATTCCCCCGACTGCGACAAGGTCGCACTGCAGCCAAATGGCACCACCTGCAGCCCATGCTTGGCAAGATTGAGCTCACGGAAAACCTCAGGTCTAAAAAGACTGCTGACATAGGAACAGTTGGTATAGGTCCAGCCTTTATGCAATTCGCGGCTGACCGATGCACCACCGATATGGGGATTGCGCTCAACAATCAGGACGTTTAACCCTGATTTCGCCAAAAAAGCGGCATTGGTCAGCCCGTTGTGTCCAGCCCCAATAACGATTGCATCGTAATTCTTCATTTATTTACAGGATTCCACTGTTAGGCCCCTACCGACTACTCTGAGATTGAACCCAACTATAGCCTGAGGGAAAAGCAAGCGCCAGCCGCCAAATCAGGCCCTCTGTGGTATTTTCGGGGCGTTTTAAAGCTTGGCCGCTACCTATCGCCGCCAAATGCGGCAGAGATTCGAACCCCAAAAGTCCTTGGCCTGCTGGGATTGAACCAAACCGATGAAAGAATTCCAGCGCCAGCGAAAATGCCGTCGTAATATAGGACGTTGGTGACATTTTCCACATAAGCAGTAATTGCCCAGCCGTTATCAGATTCAAATCCAATCCTGAGTGCGATTTCGCCGTAAGCGTCAATAATCTCGGCCGGGTCGGTCGAGGCCCCCAGGGCACTGGTTTTGGTCTGCCCAAATATTTCGGCCACAGCCCTGATCACGCCGCTTTTAACCGGATGCCGGTAGGTTAACCTTGCCGAGCCGGCAAAATCTGGAACATGCGAAAGGCTGGCGCCCTCACAGGCCAATGGATCTGTTCCGGGGCATATTGCCGAGGCATCACTCAATTTGGTTGAGGCATGGGCACCGGCAAATCTGAGATCCCAATTTCGATTAATTACCCATTGCATGGATCCTTCGACCCCCCAGCCCTTAACCTGGCCGGCATTATCGATCCGGGTTCCACCCCCTGCGCCAGGAACGATAAGCTGCAAATCTTTATAGATGTAGTAATAGACATTTAAATCATACCGAACCGATCCTCTGCGGTTGGTCCCTTTTATGCCAACTTCATAAGACCAGTTTGTCTCCGGGTCAAAGTCGTCGGGCCGGGCATTGGCGTTGGAAAGACCAGTAACACCAAATGGAATTTCCGGGGCTCCCAACAACTCCTGGACAGAGAAACTGCCGAAGCCTCCGGATTTGTACCCGCGGGTAGCGCTTGCAAATAAAGTGGTAATGTCGTTAGGCCGGTACCGCAAAATAAATGACGGGGTCCACGCGCTCCAGCTCTCGCTGCCCGTAACTGGACTGCTCGTTGTAAACCCAAGAACAAAGAAGGGTCCAAGGTTGCTCATAACCGGGAAGGCCGAAATTGAAAAATCCTTGGTGTCTTTGGAATAGCGAACACCCACGCCGATATCGAATTTATCATTAAAGGCATAGTTGAAATTTACATAACCTGCCCAACCTTTGTAATTACCAATCACCCGGTTGTTTTCGATCAATTCCCCGGTCAGTGGGTCATCATAAGGAACAACATTGTAATAAGTACTTTTACAGATGTTAAGGGCATAATAAGCGAGGGAAGCACCGGTATAATAATAAGGGGCAATATTTTCATAATAAGGTGCAAAGTAATAGGCGCACATGGTTCCTTCATTAGCCTTGCCTGAGAAGAAAGCATTGATGTTTTCCTTATAAAAAGAAACCCCGGCGTACCAGGAAAGCGGGCTGTCGGTATCTGACGCCAAACGCAATTCCTGCTGGAAATAATTTCCCGACTGGTCCTGGAGATAATCGGCTAATTGCAGGTTTGTGCCATCAAAATCTTCCACATAAAAGTAATCATGGTCTGTATAACCGGTATTTGAGGTCAGGATTACGTCTCCCAAATCCCAGGTAAATTCAAATCCTATGTTAAAGATATTACTGTCATCGGAAGTAAAGCCAAACCCCTTGTCCTGATCAATATCGCGCCCATTGCCGCCAACGGTTGCACCAAACAGATCGTTTAGCCGTTGAAAGGTCGTGCTTCCGACGATGGCCCGGTAGTTCGAGCCGTCCTGTTTGCGGTCTTCAAATTCGACAGTCAGAAAAGCTGTGACATCCTCATTTTCATAAAGGAAGGATCCCCGAATCCCAAATTTTTCATGGGCGAGCCCCCTGGAGTCCATTGGCCGGAAAACATTATCGACATATCCGTTTTCATGGGAATAGTACCCGGCTATCCGGGCGCCAAAATTTTCGTTACTTGAAAGGTTTAAGGCGGTTTCGCCAACAAGGTGAGTCCGCTGGCCGCCATCCAAATCCACATAACCGCCGTTTGAGCCCAGTTCCGGCCTTTTGGTGAAAACGCTGATCGCGCCACCAATAGCGTTCCGCCCAAACAGGAACCCTTGGGGGCCACGCAAGGCTTCGGCCCGGTCCATATCGTAAAGACTGGTAATGGCCACGCCGTTCCGGCCCTGGAAAAGGTTGTTCTTGAAAAACCCGATCGAGGGTTCACCGCCAACGCCGAAATCATTGGTCAAAATGCCCCTGACCGAGACGGCATCAATAAAGCTGTCCTGCGAGTTGCCGGTGAAGCCTGGGGTCCAGAGAATGATATCTTTAAGGTCGTTGAGGTTTACCTCACTGAGGAAATTGCCTGAAAGGCCGGTTATTGCAAGCGGGACATCAATGATCGAGGTCGCCCGTTTTGTAGCTGTAACAATAACAACCTCAGCCTTTTCACCCGCTTCATTTATATCGGCATCTTGATCATCATCGCCTTCCTGAGCAAAAGCCATTTCCGGGTAGGCCAACATTAAAGTGATAGCAGATGCTGAACAACTAGCTTTTAAGAACCTTTTCCAATTGGATTTTTTCGCAGACATAATTTTCCCCCTCAAATCGCAAAACTTTGGTAGAATTTGGAATCAATTTTTCACAACAAGGCTACCCTAGAGGTGTTCAAGTTTCAAGCTTTTTTGTGATCACAAAAAGAAATGGTCCGCAGGGTCTTCCAGCAAATTAGACGATAACCCCTGCCTTTGAAAGAATTTCAAGGACTGGCTGCATTTGATTTTCATATTTCTGCCAACGACCGACCGAGCGGGTGTGAACTTTCTCCCTGACCTGGACCGCACTTGCGGTAGTAACCGCCTGGGTTTGGCGGTGGAATTCCAGGCAGGTGTCTTCCCAGGGCAATTCCAGAAAATTTATCATCCGCCTGGCGTTAGATTCCAGATCATTAACGACCTCCTCATATTTGACATCAAGAAACTTGCCTGGAAGCAATTCGCGCCAATAATTCATCAGACGGTGATAACGAACGTGATGGCGGGCCATTTCGTAAAGAGAGTAGGAATGAAAATAAGCTTCCGCAAACAGTTGTTTGTAACTTGAAAAACAACTGTCCATGGGATCACGAACCAAGTGAATAATCTTGGCGTTTGGTAAGGCCTTAATAATCAATGGCACATAAAGGTAGTTGATCGGCATTTTATCGACAAATCTGGGCAAGTTCCCTTGCATGGATTCCGAAGTCTTTAAATAGGTTTCCCCTATCGGTTTGGGATCAATGTCGGTCGAAACCCGAACCATCTCAGGCGAAAACTGGCCCGGGGTTTCCCCTTTTGCATTGCGCCAAATAGCCAACCTGAATTGCTGCAATTCCCCAGCTGAATGGACCATCGAATGGGCAGTTATGATTCTTTCCACGAGGGTTGTCCCGGTCCGTGGCTGGCCAAGGATGAAAATAGGCGCATCAGATTTAGCCCCTTCGGTTTTTTTTGCCACCCATTCCGGGGTGAAGGTCTCGTGGTAGGCCTTAAACATTGCTTCTTCCCGGGTTTCATCAAATTCGGTAATTTTTTTCTTGGCCTCGGCCCCTATTTTAAAGCACCTGAACGCGTTTTCCCATTCACCCAGGTCTTCGTATTCCTTGCCCGCGGAATAGGCGATAAAGGACAGCGCTTTTGAGTCGTTTTGATACCGTTTCATAAGCTTTTCAAGGGCTTTCAGGTGGGTTCTATCAGTGGCCTTTTCCAGATTGGATAAGCGCCAATGGGCCTGGGGGTCAAAAGGCTTGACCCTTAATACTTTATCCAAGGCTTTTTTAGCTTCTTTCTTTTTACCAAGAAAAATCAGGCTGCTTGCCCAGTTAATGTTAAAAGTTGGGGCATTCGGTGCCTGCTTAACAGCTTTACGGTACCACTCCTCCGCGGCGTGCTGGTCCCCCAGTCCAGACAGGGTTGTGCCAATCAGGTCCTGAACTAAAGGGTCGTCCGGCTTTAACTCAATGGCTTTGTTTAAGGCAAAGTCAGCCCTTTTTGGTTGCCCCACCTTCATAAAATTCCGGGCAAGCTGTGCCCAGCCGGCTGCGTGTTTTGGATCAAGAGTGGTTACAGAACCAAATGCGTGGATGGCAAATTTATAATCTTTGGTTTCATTAGCAATAAGGCCGACCAGGAAATGGCCTTCAATGTTTTTTGGTGCTGCGGTCAGAACCTGGCGAACCATGGCCCCGGCCTCCTCAAACTTGCGATGGGTTAAGGCATCAAACCCTTCTTTCAGAAGCCTTTGAATTTCAAGCGAGGTCAAAACCCTGGAATTTCCGGGAGAGAGTTTTTTCATAAAGTCTACCAAGGCCTTTCTTGTGGAGCAGGATATAGTCTAGCCAAATTTACCGTATGTCAATATTCCTGACCCAGGCCACCCTAATCAAAACGATCCCCTTTAGGGCCAGAAAAAGCCCTAATATTTGTGATCAAAAAAACTCAATTTTCGAGGTTTATCCAGATCGCTTTCAACTCGGTGTATTTTTCAAGCGCATGCAGCGATTTATCGCGTCCGTTCCCTGATTGTTTAAATCCGCCGAAAGGTGCGGTCATGTCGCCGCCGTCATAATAATTAACCCAGACACTGCCAGCCCGGATTTTGCGCGCCATCCGGTGCGCCCGGCTCAAGTCACTTGTCCAGACCGCGGCGGCTAAACCGTAAGGCGTGTCATTGGCAATTTTGACGGCTTCATCTTCATCCGAAAAACCAATGCAGGAAAGCACCGGGCCAAAGATTTCCTCGCGGGCTATTTTCATGTCCCCGGTGACCTGATCAAAAACTGTTGGTTCTATGTAATAGCCATTTTCCTCGACATTTGCGCGGCTGCCTCCGCAACGTAATGTCGCACCCTCATCGGTGCCGCTTTTGACATATCCCATTACCCTTTCGGTATGAAGATCATCAACCATTGCCCCCATATCTGCATCCGGTTCAAGCGGGTGGGTGGGCTGCATGATGCCGGCAATCTTGACGACTTCATCAACAAAATCATCCTTGATAGATGTGTGAACCAGCAAACGTGAAGCGGCGGTGCAGACTTCTCCTTGATTAAAGAAAATCGCCGAGGCGGCTGCGTTTGCCGCTGTTTCAAGATCCGGGGTATCGGCAAAGATGACATTCGGGCTTTTGCCCCCGCATTCAACGAAAGTACGCTTCATATTGCTGAGTGCGGCGATGCTTAACAAATGTTTGCCAACCGTGGCTGAGCCGGTAAATACCAGCCCATCGACATCCATATGGGTTGCAATCGGCTCGCCGGCTTCTTTGCCAAACCCGGGCAAGACGTTGAAAACGCCTTCTGGAATGCCGGCTTCCAGGGCCAACTGTGCCAGCCGAATTGCCGTAAGCGGCGATTTCTCTGAAGGTTTAAGAATAACAGAATTGCCTGTGGCAAGCGCAGGACCTAGCTTCCACGCTGCCATCAACATCGGGAAATTCCAGGGCACAATGGCACCAATAACCCCCAGCGGTTCCCGGGTTATCAGGCCCAGTTCATTCTGTCCGGTTGGCGCAATTTCGCCGTAGACCTTGTCGATGGCTTCAGCGTTCCAGTCAAAGCAGCGCACAGTCGCGGCGACATCAACACCCAGGCTGTCGCCAATCGGTTTGCCCATATCCAGGGTTTCAAGCAGCGCCAATTCTTCTCCATGATCAGCAATCATCATTGCAAAGCGCTGCAGAACCTTCTTACGGGCGGCTGGTGGCATGTCGGCCCAAACGCCGCTTTCGAAGGCTTTCTTGGCCGAAGCCACCGCGCGCTCTACATCCTCGGCACCGCAACTGGCAACGGCGGCAAGTTTTTTTCCGTCGATTGGGCTGATGCAGTCAAAGGTTTCGCCCGAAGCTGAATTTACAGATTTTCCGCCAATAACCGCCTGGTGCGGAATTTTCAGGGTTGGAATTATTTTTTCCCAATCGGATCTGGTTTTTTGTTTCATAGGCTTTATCCACTAATTGAGTTTAACACATTTCAGGTGGCGGCTGCTTCCAGTTCGGTTTCCTGCTGCCATTGAAAAAGGTTCATTTCTATAAAGAAGAAGGCAAAAAGCCACACAGCAGCATCCCCGAAATCCAATAGCACGCCGGTATAACCCCAGGCCACAGCACAACCAAACAGGATGGTGTAAAGAACAATCTTACTAATTTTACTGGCCTTAAGCAAAAGACCGGTAAAACCACCTTTTAGCTGGTACCAGACATCGACCTCCAGGATCGCGACGATGCCCAGCCAGGTTGAGGCGTTGACGACATCGATCCAGGAAACATTTCTCGCGTAAATCATGTCACCCAAAGGGGCAATTATTTGATAGCCATTTAATTGGTAAAGGTCGGCCCCCGCCAAAGTTCCACAATTCTCAGCTGTTAAGGGCAAATAATCCTCAATGGCAACCAATATGGAAAAATTCTGACCAACCAGGTCGCAGGCATTGGCAATGACCAAGGGGATCATATCTGACTGGAACATCATTTTTACGATGTAGCCGTAAAGCGCATAAACGATCATGGCATAACAAATCGTCCGCGCCCCTATCATGCTCCATTTAACAACCGGCCGCTTTAAAACATGGTCTTCAATGACATAAGTCTCAAGCTCCAAAAGGATTACCAATAAAATCCAGAAAGTGGTATCCAGCGAACCGGAATAAACCTTTATAATCTCTGAAATATCCAGGCCGCCGGAAAAGGTCACGGTGGAGGCCAGCGATTCATCCACGTAAAACATATAGCCGTTCCATGCCAACAGCCCATAAGTCAAATATTTGATAGTATTGAAGATGTTCTTACGAACAACCGGGCTTTGTGGGAGAATATTCATTTTCTGCTGACCATATCCTTAAAGAAGGTCTTTCATTCTAAAATATAACATCCCCAAAGCAACCAAATTCCCGCCGATCCAGGCCGGGGCCGGAATTTTCCATTGCTTGGCCTTGGCGTAAACATCAAAATTTTCCATTTGACCGCAAATTGCTTCGGTTAAAATCTCACCAACAATATGGGTCTGGTTAATGCCGTGCCCAGAATACCCTTGGCCGTAATAAACGTTATCCCCAATCCTTCCCACCTGAGGAATTCGATTTATTACGATGCCAATTTTGCCGCCCCACTCAAAGTCAATGCGGGCATCTTTCAATTGCGGGAAAACCTTCAGCATGCGGGGTCTTATTGAGGCTTTGATAGATCTGGGATCGCGGCCAGAATAATTGCACCGACCACCAAAAAGCATTCTTTTGTCGGCAGACATTCGGTAATAATCAAGCATCTCGTTGACATCGCAGGCCGCTAGGTCCCGGGGCATAACTTCTTTTGCAAGATCGTCATTCAACGGTTCGGTGGCAATAATATAGGTTCCCGCAGGGAAAGTAATGCCGCCCAAATGTTTTTGTTCCAGCAAATGATAGGCATTCCCTGCAATAATGATCTTTTTCGCCCTGACGCTTCCTTGCTCGGTATGAACCACAGGCTCTTTGCCATGGGTAATCCTGAGCGCCGCGCTTTGCTCATAAATTTTTACCCCAAGGTTGGCTGCAGCGCGGGCCTCACCCCGACACAAATTTAAGGGGTGCAGGTGGGCGTCGCGATCATTAAACAACCCGCCCTTGTAAACCGAGGTCCCAACATACTCAGACATTTCATCACGGCTGACCAACCGGAAATGTTCACCCATCTCCAATGATTTGGAACGTTCATATTCCGCCTCAAGATCGCGGACTTGGCGATCTTTAAAGGCACAATCGATATATCCGTATTTCAGGTCACACTTGATTTGGTATTTTTTTATATTCTCCTCAACGATCTGGTTTCCGCGCCAGCGGAGCCTTAAGATAAAGTCTTCAATGTCTTGGCCATAAATTTTCTTCAAAGCCCCTTGGCCGCTAATCCCGCGGATTAGCTGCCCGCCGTTCCTTCCAGAAGCCCCCCACCCGATGGAATAGGATTCAAGAAGCGTGACCGCATAACCTTTCTCTGCCAGCATGAGGGCTGATGAAATGCCAGTAAACCCACCACCAATAATACAAACATCTGCAACCTCATCTCCTTTGAGCATGGGATAGCAGGTCGGGTCATTGACCGTATCGGTGTAATAGGATTTTAAATTCGAGGCCGTTTTCATTCCACCATTTCCCATCAAACAAACAATTTGTGATCACATATTATGGCGCACAAACGGCCTAACATTCAAGAAAAATTTGATAGAACCTAATCCTGATTTCAAGACACACCAAGATCGCGGGCGGTCAGGTTTAAACAAAGTTCCGCCTTTTCAATCAACTCATCAATTTCGCCCTTGGTGATGGTCAGGGGTGGACTCATGACCATCGACTGATCCACCGCGCGCATGATCAGGTTATTTTCGAAACAATGATTGCGGCACCGGGTTCCAACCTCATCCTTTTTGTCAAAAAGGATTTTTTTATCCTTGTTCTTGACTAGCTGGATGGCACCGATCAAACCTATTCCGCGCACCTCGCCGATCATGGAATGGCGCTCGGCAAGCTCTCTAAACCCTTCCTGCAGGTAAGGCCCGGTTATATCCCTCACCCTTTCCACCAACCCATGATCCCGGATATAATTGATATTGGCCACCGCCACCGCGCAGGCAACAGGGTGACCGGAATAGGTATAGCCATGGTTTATTTCCCCGCCGCCAATCAAGGCTTCTGCCACGCGCTTATGCAACGCCACGGCAGAGATAGGCAAGTACCCGGAAGACAGGCCCTTGGCCATGGTCATGATATCGGGGTTAATCCCTAGGGTCTCTGAACCGAACCAGCTGCCGGTGCGCCCAAAACCACAAATGACCTCGTCGGCAACAAGCAGAATGTCATATTTAATGCATATTCTTTGAATCTCAGGCCAGTAGCTATCGGGCGGGACAATTACTCCGCCAGCACCCTGGATGGGTTCTGCGATAAAGGCTGCTACATTATCTGCCCCAAGCTCCTCAATTTTGGTTTCCAGTTCCCGGGCGCGGGCCAGGCCAAATTTTTCTTCCGAAAGGTCCCCGCCTTCCAGATACCAATGGGGCTGGTTTATGTGCTCAAAACCTGGCAGCAAAGAGCCGCCCATATCGTGCATATATTTCATGCCGCCCAGGCTGGTAGCGGCCAGGGTACTGCCGTGATAGGCATTATGCCGGCTGATAATTACTTTTTTGGAAGGCTTTCCCACCACCTCCCAATAATGGCGCACCAGCCTGACAACTGTATCGTTCGCTTCAGAGCCGGAACTGGAAAAGAAAAAATGATCAAACCCTTCCGGGGTGACCTCGGATAGTAGCCTTCCGAGCTCAATTTGCGAAGGGTTCGAGGTTTGAAAAAAGGCATTATAATAAGGAAGTTCTTTGATTTGAGCGGTGGCAGCCTCAATAAGCTCTTTCCTTCCATACCCCACATTCACACACCAAAGCCCCGCCATGCCATCCAGGATTTTGTTGCCCTCAGAATCCCAGATATATGAGCCTTCGGCCCTGGTAATTACCCGCGTACCTTTAGCATTCAGCGCGGCCGGGTCGGTAAAGGGGTGAAGGTGATGATCCCGGTCAAGCTCCTGCCAGATTTCAGTATTTCTGTTAAGCGTTTTCATAAATCCCCTCTTTTATCAAACATTGGTTAGCAGGAATTTGGTGTCCCACGACGACAGGACATTTGATCTCGATCTTATTTCCGCCTTTTTGACATCGATGAAGGTGGTGATAAACGCTTCACCCAGATGGTCTTTGAAGGTTTCACAATCCTCCAGGGCTTTCAGGCTGGCATAGATGTTTTGCGGCAGGCTATTGGTGGTCAGGTCGTAGGCCGACCCGGTTACCGGATCCGAGGGTTTACCCCCTTCAATCATGCCCAGGTAGCCACAAAGTAACGATGCCGCAATTGACAGATAGGGATTTGTATCGGCCCCGGCAATTCGGTTTTCGACCCGCCGCGACGGCCCGCCACCTGTGGGAACCCGTAAGCCAACCGATCGGTTTTCAACGCCCCAGTGGGTATTCACTGGGGAACTTAAATTGCTGGTCAGCCGCAAATAGGAATTCGAATAAGGCGCAAAAAACGGCATAGCCGCGGCGGCATATTTCTGCATTCCGGCGATATGGCCAGCGAAAAGTTTAGTATCTTTCCCATCCTTGTCAGAAAAGATATTAAGGCCGGTTTTTACATCAATTATACTTTGATGAATATGCATGGCGTTGCCAAAATCAGCCGGATAGGGTTTGGCCATGAAACAGGCAAAATATCCGTGCTGGATCGCTGCCCATTTCATAATTCTTTTAAACTGGAACGAATAGTCAGCCATTTGTAACGCCTCACCGTGCGATACATTGAATTCAAATTGACCCACGCCGGCTTCCTGGACCAGCGCATCGGTAGGCAGTCCCATGGATTTGCAATAACGCCGGGCATCATCAAACAATGCACCAAACTCGTTGATCCCATCGATTGAAAGGACCCCTTTGTCGACCGTGGGGCGGCCTGATTTTCCCTTCGGTGGAGCCGGGAAAGATGGCGGGCTTTCCGCATCACCATCCCCCGCCAGCAAGGTAAATTCAAACTCGGGTGCGATGATGGGCTTCCACCCCCGGGCGGTATAAAGCGATAAAACATTTTTCAGAACCTGGCGGGGTGACATGCCGAGCATTTCGCCGCCTTCTTTCCTGACATCGCAAATGAAGTAGGCGGTCACCCTCTCGCACCAGGGTACTAGCCCTACGGTGGCAATATCCGGTTCTAAAAACACATCCTCTTCAAGGTCAGTGATATATTTGTTGCCGATAAAATCGCAGTCAATGGTCATGCCAAAAAGTGAGTCGGGAAGCCGCAGACCATCGGTTCCCAGCGCCTTGATAAATTTTCCCACGGGTAATTTCTTGCCGCGGCTGATACCGGCGAAATCACTCACCAGAATTTCCACATCCTCAACGTGGTTTTCGTTCAGCCACTTTTCGATTTTTGTTTTTTCATCGTTTTTCGACATGTTTCACCATTTTTGTGATCGCAAATTAAAGCTAAGTCTTTCTGGCCTGCCATTCAAGCATAGTTTAGTGGAATACGGCTGTTTTTTTGTCCCTTTAGGTAATGGTTAGTTTTTGCCGCAGGTAGGCCAACCAGTTCGACAACTCTAGGAGGCGGGCACCGGGATCCAGCACATCGTCACCAAGGCAGTAGGACCTTTTCAAATCATCACCAGCTTTTCCATTTTGCGCTTTTGTTAAATCGGCGGCCCACTTTTCCACATCCGCTTCATCTTTGCGGATGCCCTCTTTAATCAAAGTTTTTTCGTATCTGCGAATGAGCCCGGCAATATATTCCAAATCAAATTCGGGATGATATTGAACGCCCCAAAATACTGATTTTCCCTGGGCAATTTCAATCGCCTGAACCTGACTAATATCATTGCCCGACAGGACTTTGGCCCCTAAGGGAAGCTTGACGGTATGGTCAAGGTGAATGGCCACTGCATCAAAGGCCGGGGCTTTGCCTTGGTACATGGGGTGGGAAAGACCCTCCTCTGTGATCTGAATACCCCGGGCAATTCCAATCTCGCGCCCCTTGGTATTTGCTTCAATTTCACCGCCGGCTGCAACAATGGCCACTTGCAGGCCCCAGCAACTTCCAAAAATTTTGGTTTCTTCTCCCAAAGCTTGTTTCATAAAATCAACCTGGCGATTAACCGCAGGGCTTGGGTTGTAAACGTTTAGCGCCGATCCGGTCCAGGCAATCCCGTCATAGTCAGCCAATTCAGATCGGCCGGGCAAGACTGCGCCTTCATCTGCCGGATAAACAATCGTGCAAATTATATCATTTGCCAGGGTTTGAAGGATTTTCTGGTACAGGTCACTTTGCGCCATTGATCCCGATGCTATGGCCTTGTCCCGCAGTTTTTTGACGTTGCCTTCAACGATTAAAATTTTCAGCATTAGAAAAATCCGGGGTTCAAGTTTGGTTAGGTTCTCATTTACCTCGATAACACCGTTTGCCCGTATTTCTTGACGAAATCAAGAGGATGGGGCAGAGTCGGCCATACCCAAACTTTTGAATTCGTTTATGGACCCGCAAGGAGAAGGTAGAAATTTTGCCCGTCAGCAGGCTAAATAAAAAGGATGGAGTTCCCGATCGGAAGATCGCCCACGAAGAGACGTATAGAACCCTTTATTACGCCATCATCACTGGCCGTTTTGAACCTGGGAAGGTGCTTACCATCCGGGGATTGGCAGAGCAATTGGGCTGCAGCCCGATGCCGGTGCGTGAGGCTGTCCGGCGGTTGGTTGCGCTTGGTGCGCTGGAAATGCGGAGTACCCGCAGGATCTCGGTTGCCCCTATTACCGAGGAGAAATTTAATGAGATATGGTCGGCCCGGACCATGCTGGAACCTGAAATTGCCGCCCGGGCCATGGTCAACGTCGACAAAGAATTGATCCGCGAGCTTGAGCGAATTGACAATGAGATTGCTGAAGCGATGGAGAAAGGCGACCCCGATAGTTACACCCTGAAAAACTGGGAATTCCATTTTACGCTCTATCGCGCGGCTAATTGTCCCATCTTTCTTCGTTTAATCGAGAGCGTCTGGCTTCAGTTTGGCCCTTTCATGCGCATGGTGACCGGCCGCCTTGGCACCTCCCTTCTGGTTGACCAGCACGAAATGGCAGTTGAAGCCTTAAAGAAAAAGGATGAGGCCGCCCTTAGGGAAGCTATCCGGCTGGACATTCAGGACGGCATGCAGCGCATCGGATCAGATTTTCAAAATCGGTTCTAGTTATCCTTTACCCATCACCCTTAGCTTTTGACCGCAAAAACAGAGGCAAAGTACCCAGCCGGTTTGTGAGGTCCAGTTTCTTGCCATCTGCGTCGACCAACGGTTTTGGAGGATCAAAAGTTTGGCTAAGTTTCGTGGCCACAATGATGGTCACAAAAGCAAATACCAGGCCAATTACATCGCCCGACAGGTCAGGATATAGCCACTCTGAAATACCCCATGCGGCCAATCCCACTGCCATGGCCGAAAGGGCACCAGTGCGGTTGGCCTTTTTCCACCAAATCCCGGCAATGAAAGGAACAACAATGCAAACCAGGACAAATGAGTTTGCATCAAACATCAGCTCCAGCACCTTCTGGACCTTCAAGGCAACATAGACGGCAATAATTCCAACCACGGGGATGGAAATCCGGGTGATTAACAGCCTTTGTCTGTCGGTGAGATTCTTCTTAAAAAATGGCGCAACATTTACACTGATGATACTGGCTGTAGCCAGCAGCGCGCTGTCAGCACTGCTCATGATAGCCGCCAACATAGCCCCCACAAAAACAGCTATGGCTATCGGGTGCAGGTGTTCAATTGCCAACATTGGGATGACCGCTTCAGGGTCGGCCAGTCCAGGCATAGTGACACTGGCAATGATCCCCAGCATGACCGGGATGATCCCAACGGCCAAGTAGCCAAAGCCCGCATAATAAAATGCATTCTGGGCCGCCCGCTCATTCTTGGCTGCAAAGATACGCTGTATCAGGGTTTGTGCTGTCAGGTCGGCCAGGCCAAAAATCAGCCACAACCGTATATACCGCAACCATCGCTCGGATGTATGTTCCAGTGGTATCATGCGGAATGAGTGTTCGGGCAATTGCGGCGCAATCGTGCTCCAGCCGCCAACGTCAATCAGAACCACCGTAAAAAGGACCACCAGGCCAATAGCAATAATTATCATTTGCACAAAGTCTGTCAGGGCCACAGCCCACATGCCGCCGATTGTGGTATAGGCCAAAACCACAACCGCCCCGCCCAGGATACCCCATTCCATCGGGACGTTGGTCAGGGTTTGAAAGACATAGCCAAAGGCAACCAGAAGCGCACCCGTCCAGCCAACATTGGACATAATCAGGCCAATGGAGGCAATCAGGCCGGCAAATTTCCCAAACTTGGCTTCAAAATATTCTATGAAAGTCAATAATTTCATTCGGCGGAATGTTCGGACAAAGAAAAAGGCCATCAGGAACATGACCACCGATGCCCCGAACGGGTCAGCAATGGCCGCCAGAAAGCCGCCCTCATAGCCCATACCTGCCGAGCCCAACATGGTGCCGCCACCAAACCAGGTGGCAATAATTGTTGCGGTCAAAATCCAGACCGGCAGGCGCCGCCCGGCGACCAGAAAATCTTCCTGTGATCCGGTCCGGCGGGCAACGGCAAGGCCAATCCCCAGCATCAACACAAGGTAAACGACCACCCCGATCAGGATTATCATTTCAGTACTCATATTACCCCCTTGCCAAACTCGCCACTACAGCGGCTGCATAAATTGGTACCATGGCCAGGTATGGAACAAAAAGCGCCGCCCACCCGGCAAACGAAAAAGAATCAAAAGTATCTGCGTGTAAAGGTGTCCAGAGATCCCCAAATAATAGCAAGAAAAGACCAATTCCTAAAAACCCGCCACTGACAATTAAGGCTGGCATTCCGGGTATCCCTTCCAGTTTTTGCCTCAATCTCCGTTTCAGGCTCCAGGCCACAATTCGCACCCCCCACGCCGCCATTCCCATCCAGTAGTAAATGTAGTCAATTGTTTGAAGTTCATCATACATGTCATCGTAAAAATAAAGTTCAAACCAATAGGTGCCCCACACCACCGCCCAAATGAAATAAATGCTTCCTTTATGCAGTATACGCCATTGCCTGGGACTGAGCATGTTTCGCCCAAACTTGAACGATGTAAAAGTCATGGCAAAAAGAACCATGTATCCCGGTATTTGTTCAGACAAATCGTAATAACTATAAGCTTCCGCAATATAGTAATCAAAAGAACCAATAACAAACCACAAAATGAAGAAAAGCTGCCAGGCCATTCCCGCCGCGAAGCAAAGCCCAATGATGCGACGATTGCGCATGACCCATTTGGTCAAATCATTGGGCAATACATAAACCATTGAGGAGGCAGCGAAGGCAATGAATAACCAGGGCACAGCCAGTCGAACTGAAAACTGAATCATTCCGGAAATATCAGCAGGATTGGAAGGTTCAATTTGGGTGACCCGGGACACCAGCGCCGCGGATATCAAAAAGACAATCAACCCCCACAGATGCCAACCATTAAGGTGTTTGTGACCTAGAATTGAATCCCCGCTGCTCGGCATACGTTTCCTTTGGTTGCAAATTTAGTGATCACAAATAAAGGGAAAAGGCAAATAAAAATCAAACAGAATCTTTGGTAGTCGGGCTGGGGCCCGGAACAACCTTGCTTGGTCTGAACTTTATAAAAAGGAAAACGGCCAAAACCAGTGCCAGTATTTCCCCGCCCGTTACCGCTGCCGGGAAGGGAACGTCCGGGAAAAATTTAATCAGGATATAAAGCAGCGCGAGGGGGAAAATCATTGCCCTTAAAACCGCTATTAAGGCTGAGGGTCCGGGGCGGTGGACAGCGGTCAGGTACCCGGAAATCATGATATTCAGCCCGTTGAAAATGAAAATGGGTGACAGAATTAAAATAAAACTCCTGGACAGGGCAACCAAATCTGTCTCACCCGGGTCAATGAAAAAACCGATGAAAAGTTCCCCAAAGAAAAACAATATAGTCGTCAAAAGGGCCCCGGATATTACCACCATAATTGTATTTATTTTTAAAAAAGCCCGCAGACGATTAACATTCTTTTCCCCGAAACACTGGCTGGAAACAGCCTGCAGTGCCTCCGATAGTCCAAAATAAAAAAGGTAGCCGACATAAAGGCTGTAAATTGCAACACTGAAGGCTGCAACCCCGCCGTTGCCCCAGGTTTGTATGATCAGCAGATTTAAAACAAAGGCGACGATGCCACCGGAAATCTCATCCATGAAATCGGAAATGCCATTATAGGCGGCGCGGGCCATGATCCTCCAACCGGATTTGGTCAAGCTGAACGTGAGCCAGGCATCTTTAAAAAGCCGGTAGGTCAGCATAATCACCAGCATAACTATCGAGGAAATCCCTGTGGCAAATGCTGCCCCGGTCAGGCCATACCCCAAAAGACCGATCAGGATATAATTCAAAACCACATTGATTAGAACCCCGACAACAATGGCAACCGAAACCAGAGTCGGAAAACCGGATATCCGGACATAATAATAATAGACAATCCCGACAATGTAGGTCGGCAGGAACCACACCAGCCAGTCAAGATAATCGTGCATCAATGGAAACAGGTCGGGCTGGGCACCAAGCAGGGAAAACAGCTCCTCGGTCCAAACTTTCCCAGCAAACAAAAGCAAAAAACTGTATAGAATCCCAACAATTAAGATCTTGCTGAATACATCCGAGGCAGCCCTTTGGTTTTTTTCCCCAATAAACTTCCCGGCAGTCACCGAGCCACCGATGGCAATCATATAAGCTCCCCCAAGGACCACCGTGAAAACAGGGATAATCAGGTTTACGGCTGCAAGGCCCTCGACGCCGACATAATTGGCAATGAACAAGCCATCGACAATAGGGGCTGCCGACAAGGCCAAAAGCGCAATAACCGACGGAATGGCAAATTTCAGGTAGCCTTTAAGCGGGCTGCCCTCAAGGGCTGGATTTAAGGTTTTGATCATTTAAATTTGGATAAGTCTTTCAGAATACGTTTGGCGGCATTTCGGCCCGGGGCTCCTGAAACCCCGCCCCCAGGATGGGCACCGGATCCGCATAAATATAACCCCTTTACGGGTGTTGCATATTGGGCGGCGTCGGGATGGGGGCGGGCGCTGAACATTTGATCCGGCTCCAGCCGGCCGTGGCAAATGTCGCCCCGGGTCATGCCAAACATCCGCTCCAGATCCAAAGGCGTCAGACATTGGTGGGCCACCAGAATATCCGGCAGGTTGGGAATTAACTTTGTCAAATAACCAAGTATTTTATTTACTGTTTTGTCTTTTTCTTTATCCCAGTTTTTCCCATCGGCCAGATCATAGGGCATGTATTTGCACAGCAAACTCATGACGTGGGTCCCGGGTTTGTCGGTTAGGGTATCGTCAATGGTGCTTGGGATAAGGGCATCAATAATCGGCGGATCGGCGGGAATCCCGGCGCGGGAGGATCTATAGGCCTGCTCGACGTGTTCCTTGCTCTCAATGATCATAATGCTGCTTTGATGATGCCGGCCCAACTCTTTTCCTGGGATACAGGCAAATTCGGGAAGGCCGCTTAAGGCCAGATTCATCCTGAGCTGAGCCGATTCTTGTCGAAACACCTTAATGTCCTCAGCAAAGGCTTTGGGTAGGCGGTCTTCCCCCAGGAGTCCCAGAAACGTCCGCTTCGGGTCGGTATTTGCAGCGATAATTTTTGCGCGAATAACCTCCCCACCCTCCAAACGTACACCGGTGGTAGCACCCTTTTCGGTCAGGATTTTTTCAACCGGTGCCTTGGTGCGAATAACAACCCTTTTTGCTTTTGCCGATGCCGCCATGGCTTTGGTTACCCCGCCCATGCCGCCCTTGACCAAACCCCAGGCACCCTTTTGCCCATCAATTTCTCCGACGGAATGATGCAGCATCGCAAGACCAGCCCCGGGTT